>CACZPG010000184.1 GCA_902782965.1 uncultured Lachnospiraceae bacterium | reverse complement strand
TACTACTCTTACAAAAGAGGAATTCACTAAAGAGTTCACCAATTCAGGTAATATCTCATCTGTAAAAGACTTCTACGTCCTTTGGGGTAAAAAATCAGCTGAAACAATTTTGAACTTCCAGAAGGATCGTGATGAATTCTTAAAAGAATTTCCTGAGAATGATGAAACCAGGATGTATAAGGCCGATTATCTGGCATCACACTCCTTTTCAAGTGGAAGTATGAAAGCAAGTCTCGCCGGTATAGCGCAGTATGTTACTACTTATTCTTCAAATATGATAGATACTGTATGGAACGCTGCAAAGATAAATTTTCCTATAACCATAAAAGATTTCCTCAAGAAAGCTGGTTATAAAGGAGATGAATTAAACAGATTCTTAGAGAACAATCAAATAGACCCTCAGACCGATGCTGAAACTTACTTTACTAATAAAGCAAACGAAATGGATAAGGATCCTATGGAGTTCATGAAGGGTGAATTCTTCGGCTATACAACAAATTTATGGAAGATGGCCGGCCAGAACAAGGTTCTCGCAGCCCATAAGATAAAGGGTGAGAAGCTTGAGAAGTTTGAAAGGGATGGCAAAATCCTTACCGAAGAACCGAAAGAAAGCAAGATCACAAATTGGTTAGCTGAGTCAGGCGTTAAGAGAGTCGACGGCTTTATAAAAAATGCACATGCGGAAATCGTCAACGAACATAATAAGAAATATGTTGGAGGAAAAACTTATGACCAGTACATCAGACTCCACTGCGGACCTGATGTGACTAAAATGTCCTTAAAAGATAAACAGGAATATCTGGCCAAGAACATAGCTGCCAGTATTCTGAAGTCCACAGAGAAGGATCTGGATGTAGACAAAATCCATAAATATGTAAAAACAGTTAAAGCTCTTCCGGGTTATAAGGCAATAGCAAGTGATCCGACAAAGCTGGACTATTATCTGTCCGGCGAAGGAAGAATACCTGAAGCCAAGTATGAGACTATGAAGGGTATCTCTGAAGTAAATGAAAACCAGGTAGAAGCTTATGTTGAAGCTATGAAGAAGCTTCAGGAAAATATGATGACTTCTGTGAAACGAAGTGAAAAATACAAAGATTTCCACAAGGCTGTAGATGCAATAGCAAATCTATCCGGAAAGTATGATTTCGCACTACAGGCTGACAGACTTGCCGCCAGCAGGGAACTGGTTGATCTGAATACAACACTATTGAATAATACCATTAAATACATCACTGACAAAGAAACCGTCAGAACCTATGATGACGGAAAGGAAAGATTCCATAATGCTCTCGATGCTCTGGGTATTATGAATGCACATATTCCTAATGCAAAGACCAATGTTGATGCAATAGTTAACAAAATCAATACGAAGAGACATGCTGAACCGGGACAGGCGAAATATGTAGACATCAGCAAATACGGTGCAGATCGTGCTGCAGAAGCAAAGATAGCCAGAGATTTAAAGAATTCGAATCAAAAAGCACCTGTCGCCAACGCTGTACAGCCTAAATAATTCTTATACAATTATAGTTTTGTATAAATCTTACTTTAATAGAAAATTATAAAAAATGAAGGTCAGGGAATTGTTAAAAATCCCTGACCTTTTCTTGTATTATACGAGAAATCCGTGTTTCCTATTATACAAAGATTGCTCCGCTAGAGAAGTGTCTTATTGTTTCCTCTCTGACAGAAGCCAGCCCAATATATGCATAGCCTGTTTAAAACCACCTTCAGAAATCATCTTCTCTATTTCTTCAGGAGTATACTTCTCAACATTCAGAAATTCCATTTCATCAAGCTTCTGATCTGATTTCTTCTTACAGTTTCTTGCCCTGAAGATGAAGGCATAATTATCGGCAATGGTTGCATTAGAAGGGATGGTTATCAGATGCGTCCATTCATCAGACTCGTATCCTGTCTCTTCACTCAGTTCACGCTTGGCAGCTGCAAGAGCATCCTCTGCTTCTGCATGATCTCGCTCACCATACTGCTTCCCGTCTTTTCGTTCTATTCCGCCTGCCGGAAATTCGACAGTCACCTCTCTTATTCCCTGCCGGAACTGTTTCACACATATAAGATTTCCCTCTTCATCAGAAGCAACAATAACTACGTAATCCCTTCTGCTGTAAGTATAATATGGTTCGAATATATTACCATCCGGAAACTTATATGCAGTCTTTCTGAAATCAATCCACTCGTCCTGAACTATATGCTCTGTTCTGACTTCTTCCCATACCAGATCTTTATCGTCTGTCATTTCTATACTCTCCCTCTATCCTGCTGTGCTTATTCTGCTGCACAGATTATTATATTCTTCAATAAATTCTTCAGCATCACCGTAAATGAAAGCAATATCATTATCTCTGGCGGCATATTCATGCATTTTAGCTCTTTCGCTGAGCTGATACGCTCCCAGAGTCGCCATAGAACTCTTGATAGAATGCGCATCTATTCTATAGGATTTAATATCCCTGGTCTCCAGACATTTTCTCATTCTTTCTATACGTTCCTGACATTCCGAAGCTATATCCGTTATTATTTCCTGAAGCAGATTCTCATCTCCACCACAGTATTTGAGAGCAGTATCATAATCCAGCTCTTCAATGACAGAAAGTCTGCTTCTTAATGACATATTTTTTTCAGCTTCCGGAATACCGGCTTCTTCAATCACCTTTTCTTCCGGTAGCATTTTCTTCACTGTCTCCTCAAGGACATTTGAATCGAGAGGCTTTGTAAGATAATCATCAAAACCTTCACTAAGATACATCTGTCGGCTTCCGGCTACAGCATTCGCAGTAAGAACGATTATTCTGGTATCCTTATTCAAAGATTCTTCATCACCTCTTATACAGTGAAGAGTTTCTATTCCGTCAGGCTCCGGCATCATATGATCCAGAAGTATAAGATCATATTTCTTCTTCTTGCAGAGTTCAATAGCGCGGACACCTGAGCTGCAGAGATCCGGAACGATTTTGTTTCGTTTCAGGAAGAGCTTCACTATCGTAAGGTTAGACTGATTATCATCAACTGCGAGTACTCTTGCTTCAGGAGCTGTGAAGCTGCAGGATTCCACTACAGTCTCCTGATTCTCATTACGCTCCATGAAATCCTTCTTCAGAGGTTCCGTGCTCTTATAAGTAGTTGGAAGTTTAACCCAGAACTCTGAACCTTCTCCATATTCACTCTCCACGCCAAGCTCACCGTTCATGGAATCAACAATGCTCTTAACAATGGCAAGACCGAGTCCTGTACCTTCTATACTAGCATTGGATCTAAGGTCCGCTCTTGAAAACGCTTCAAAGAGATGTTCCTGATCCTCCTTACGAATTCCCTTACCGGTATCCTTAACCGTGAGGCAGAGTATATATCCTTCATCAACATATTCACCACTCACCTTAAGGGTTACTGTACCGTTATCCGTATATTTAACAGCATTATTCAACAGATTAACAAGTATCTGTCTGATTCGGAATTCATCACTGTTAAGTTCATTCGGAACCTTATCCATTATCTCAGTTCGGAGCATCAGATCCTTCTCTTCTGCTCTTTCCTTAATGAGTGACAATACATCAGATAACATTTCCGACATAAGAAAATCTGCTTCTTTGATTTCCATCTTCCCGGATTCAATCTTGGTGAAATCAAGCACGTCATTTACCAGCATAAGAAGCATATTTCCTGAAGTCTTTATATTTCTTGAATATTCTTCAATTGCTTTATCGCTATTCTCCCTGAGTATCATCTCATTCATACCCAGAATAGCATTAATCGGAGTTCTGATCTCATGTGACATGCTTGCAAGAAATCTGGTCTTCGCTTCGGAAATGTCAATGGCATGCTGTTTCTCCATATTCATCTGTCTGAGATCATGTACCTGCTGGATTACAATAAAGGTAAGGAGAAATCCAAGTCCGGTAACCATAGGAATCGATTCCCTGACAATCTTTAACCCAAAGAATACATTGGTCAGCTCAATCAGACATCCAACCAGGAATCCAAGAAAACCTATAAAGGTATATCGATATTCACTGATATTTCCCCGCACTGCATCAATTATAAGAATAGCAATCCCTGATACAGCCAGGAAAACCAGAACCGCATTTGCTACATCAATTAAATTATAGAAAGGCATTATTCCCGAGAAATGAAGGAACGGCCATATTAATGCATTCAGGATTGATATCACATTAATAACTGTAGTTATCTTCTTATATCGGTCTTTCTGCAGCGATGACAGATATACTATCAGTGGCAGAGGAATCATCAGACAGAAGGTGAAGCTCAGAAGACCGTTAACATGATATACTCCCGTTACAAAAGGATAAAGCAGGGAATCTGTAATAAGCCAGGCCGCAATTATGAATATTCCCAATGCACCATACATCATATCAATTTTATGTCTGTACAGAATTCTGAGAACAACACTCACAATAAATGCCACAAACGAGAAGATTAATACGATAAACGCCAGGACAAATGACAGTCCCATTGTCAGAAACATATGACCAAGTGCACCGGAACGGGTGCTTATATAGAATTCCGGATTTTCCTTATCAATTTCCTGAACAGATAATCTGACTACCTCTATCTCAGCTCCGGAATCTGATTCACTAAGCGGAACCGCCATAATAAATCTTCTAAAAGAACCACCGGGTATATTTACATCTCTCTTCTCCACGAAGTCTTTTCTTAGTTCGCCATTTATATATACTGAAGCGTCCCGACGGGTATCAAAGAATAGGTATTCATTACTTTCTATATTCTGAGGAAGAGTCGTACTGACCGTCTGATCATTGCCCTCTTCATAGGTAATAGTCCACCCCTCCACATACTGAATCGGTTCTCTCTTAATTACATCACCTTTATTAATCAGACCATAATAAATAAAAACATAGGTATTAAAGAGCATCAGAAAACACAGCAGTATTTTTACCACTGAAATGCCCACATCGTAATAACCCTGTTTTCTATTATCACTCATATTAAATCCGTCCTAAAATAAAAAGGTAGTTATTTATTATATCATATTTACACTCTTCTTTATACTAAATTTTCCCCCATGGAAACAGGCAGATTCAAAGAATTATTAGCAGATTATACCTTTAAATGCTATAATGGAAATTATCGAACATATTTAATTATTCATTCAAAAATTTTTTATTATGCTTTATAATAAAGTATAACTCAGTTGTTAAAGTATTTATATGGTGGACTTCATATGAACCTGGGAATATATTTTCTTGATAATTTTGTTATGATATTTGAGCTCATCGGCCTTCTCATTATGCTGGAGGTTAGCGCTCATATTTCTGAAAGAATGAAGAAGCTTACTCTGATAGTTGTCGTTCTTCTTTTTATTGAGTCC
>CACZPG010000183.1 GCA_902782965.1 uncultured Lachnospiraceae bacterium | reverse complement strand
ATAAATGCTTCTGATTATTCAGGAAGTGATATAAGTACAGCTCTGGTTATCTCAGATTCCAGTGAGAATGAGAGACTTAAAGCTCTTGGAAGAATTAAGGATCTTCTTGGAACCTATACAACCAGCTATGCTTCCAGCAGTTCATCCAGAAAGACCAATGTTCAGAGGGCTGCTTCACTTGTTAACGGACATGTTCTGTTTCCTGGCGAGCAGATATCTGTTTACAGCTGTATTGCACCTATAGAGGTTAGTAATGGATATGAACTTGCACATGCATATGTGGGAACTGATGTAGTTGACAGTCCCGGTGGTGGTGTGTGTCAGGTGGCTACCACGTTATATAATGCCGTTATCAGGGCGGAGCTGAATGTAATACAGAGAAACTGTCATAGTATGAGAGTTTCATATGTACCTATTTCAGCGGATGCTGCTATAGCCGGTGGAGTTCTGGATCTCAAGTTCAGCAATAACCTCGATGCACCAATCTACATTGAAGCTTTATATGATGGAGCTAATCTCAGTTTCAATGTTTATGGTGAAGAATACAGACCGGCCAATAGAAAGATTGAATTCGAATCAGTACAGACAGGAGTTATCAATCCTCCTTCAGAACCAATATATACAGAGGATAAGTCTCTTCCTCCGGGAACAGAGGTTGCGTCCCGTGCCGCTGTTACCGGTTATACCGGAGAACTCTGGAAACATGTCTATGTTGATGGAGTTGAAACTGAGAAGATCAAGATGAATTCAAGTAAATATCAGGCGTCTCCTGCAATGATTTCCGTAAACACAGATGAGGCTACGGATGAAGAAAACGAAGACGAAGATGATAACGAGGACGGAGAAACCAAGAAGAAAAAGAAAAAGAAGAAAAAGAAGGAAGAAGAGGCTGCTCCGGAATCACCGGAAACCACAGAAGCTCCTGCACCGGAAGAGCCGGAAACTACAGAAGCTCCTGCTCCTGCGCCGGAAGCACCGGAAACCACGGAAGCTCCTGCTCCTGCGCCGGAAGAACCGGGCGTAGAAAGTGTAGAATAAATATGAAGGGAACCGTAGGAACAAGAATACTTGGAAGAAGTATTATAAAGCATATTCCGGGAAACTGTATGATCAGAACCGG
The DNA here is from genome assembly GCA_902782965.1 of uncultured Lachnospiraceae bacterium. GTDB lineage: Bacteria > Bacillota > Clostridia > Lachnospirales > Lachnospiraceae > Eubacterium_Q. The sequence continues at coordinate 10,582 of CACZPG010000183.1, read as the reverse complement.
AGTAGGTCAGGATTATATTATTCTGGAGGATAATATCCGAAAGGATGATTCTGATCAGGTATTGGCTGCGGCATATGGCTATTCCAGCAAAGGAAGACTTGCGATGATCAGGGCTAATAATAATCTTGTTCTCAGCGGTGCTGTACCGGATCGTATTCTGGTAGGAATTGTTGCAGGTAAAAACTGCCCGGAACAGACTATCAGAGATGAAATGAATGATATTGTTAAGTCGGCCAGGGACAGGGGAATCCTTGTTCTTGGCGGGAATACTGTTTTCTCAGGCGAAGGGAACGGTATAAGTATAAATGTTACCGCCTTCGGCAATACGGATTGCAATATTATTAAGCAGCTTACACAGAAGATTTCTGCCGGCTGCAGGATATTTGCAATTGGCTATGCCGGAGAGTATGGGGCATCCATAATATATAAGTACAAAACAGAAGACTTAGGGAAGAGATTCTCTAAGTCTTATATTAAAAAAGAGAGTTTCGGAACAGGCTTTTGCGAGAAAGATATGGATATTTCCCCAATAGTCAGATGCCTTATTGACTCAAAAGCGTGTTATATTCATGACATAACGTTTGGTGGGATATATCGGGCTCTCTATGAGATAAGTGAAGCGGCAGGACTCGGTATAGATATAATTCATGAAAGGATACCTATACGTCAGAGTACTATTGAGGTTTGTGAATTCTACGGTATAAACCCCTATATGCTCCTTGGTACAGGTGGAGTACTGGCGGTTGTAAGTCCGGAAAATGAAAATGTAATGAAAAGTGCACTGGAGAGTTCAGGAGCAGTATATTCGATGATAGGTGAATTAACCAAAGAATCCGGGAAGATTATTCGTTCGGAAAAATATGAAATGAACCGGGCACTTACAATGTATGAAGAGGATGAGATATATAAGGTTATTCCGGATATTGAAGAGGAGCAGCCTTATTCTATAGATTAATACTATGAACAAAAGATCGTTAAGAGTTTTAGAATATAACAAAATACTGGAACAACTGGCAGAGCACGCAACCACTGAGGGTGCGAAGAGAAAGATAGCGGGTATAAAACCTCTTAAGGACAGGATTAAGATTGAACAGCTGCAGCAGAATACCAGAGATGCATTTGTAAGACTTGAGAAATATGGAAACGTATCTTTCTCCGGTGTCAGGCCTGTGTCGGAGATTCTTAAGCTTCTGGAGGTGGAGTCATCTCTTTCAGCGGCTGAACTTCTGGATGTTGCCAGTCTTCTTGAAGCCGGAGCTGAGGCTATGGCATATGGAGATATTTCCGGAGAAGATGGGAAGCTTTATGACAGCCTGACAGTATATTTCGATGATATTTCTGCCTTGGAGGATATTTCAAGTGAAATCAGGAGATGCATTATATCTGCTGATGAGATAGCTGATGATGCTTCCGGAAATCTAAGAAGTATCAGAAAGAAAATAGTCCAGGCAGAAGCCGGAGTACATCAGACCTTAAATAAGATTGTTAAGAGTTCCTCCAATAAGGATATGCTTATGGATTCTCTTATCACTACCAGAAATGGAAGGTATTGTATTCCTGTAAAGATAGAATATAAGAACTCATTTCCGGGAATGGTCCATGACAGATCACAAACCGGTTCTACAGTATTTATTGAGCCCATGCAGGTGGTGGAACTGAATAACCGTATTCAGGATCTCAGCAGTGAGGAAAGGCTGGAGATAGAGAAGATTCTGTCTGATCTCAGCCGGATGCTTGTACCTGTAAGAGAAGAGATAGAGAATAATTATAAGATTCTGGTGGAACTGGATTTTATTTTTGCTAAAGCAAAGTATGCCAGAGAGATAGATGCTACAGAGCCTGTATGGAATGACGAAGGAATAATAGATCTTAAAAGAGCGGTGCATCCTTTGCTGAGGGCGTCACTTCTGAACAAAGCAACAGGAAGAAGCGAAGCGGTTCCTATTGATATTTCAATGGGAGAAGGCTACACCTCGCTTATAGTTACCGGTCCCAATACCGGTGGAAAAACGGTATCTCTCAAAACCCTGGGAATACTGGCTCTTATGGGACAGTCCGGTCTGCATATTCCGGCTTTGGAGGGAAGCAGACTGTGTGTTTTTGAAGATGTATTTGCTGATATAGGAGATGAACAGAGCATAGAGCTGAGTCTGTCTACATTTTCGTCCCATATGAGCAATATAATCTATATCGTAAAGCATGCTAATGAGAAATCTCTGATACTTTTTGATGAACCGGGTGGTGGAACAGATCCTGCAGAAGGTTCTGCGCTGGCCATATCCATTCTGGAACATTTGAGAGCAGTGGGTGCCAGAGTAATGGCTACTACACATTATACGGAATTAAAGACCTATGCTATAGGTACTCAGGGGGTAGAGAATGCCTCCTGCGAATTTGATCTGAAAACGCTGAAACCTACCTATAAGCTGATGATCGGTATTCCGGGATCCTCAAATGCATTTGCTATATCCAGAAGATTGGGTATGCCTGAATTCGTTATTGAATCAGCTGAGAAAGAAATGGATCAGAGTCAGCTGAATATGGAGAAGATAATATCAGAGCTGGAGGAAAGCGAGAAGGAGACCCGGAGGCTTAGAGAAGAGCTGGAGGTTGAAACAGCTTCTGCAAAGCAGCTCAGACAGAGACTGGCAGATAAGGAAAAAACTCTTGATGAGAAGAGAAATGATCTCATAGAGAAGGCTAAAGCGGAAGCCAGGGAAATTGTTGAGGATGCAAAGAATGTGGCAGACGAAGCCATAAGGGATTATAATAAATGGTTAAAGAGTCCTTCGAAGATAGACGCCAGAACTCTCGAAATGAAGAGAAGTGACATCAGAAAGAAAAGAGATTCTTACGGCGAGAAGAAGAAGGAAGAAACAAAGAAATATTCAGGACATAAGCTTACGGATTTTCATATCGGTGACAAGGTACTGGTTCTCAGTCTTGATACTGAAGGACATGTTATTGAACTTCCGGACAAAAACGGAAATCTTCTGGTAGAGATGGGAATTCTGACCTCCAGATTTCCTGCAAATGACCTTCTGATAATTGATGAAGATAAGCTTAAGACCAAGAATGCAGCAGAGACCTTCAGACATGTATCTTCAGGTGTAAGCGGAAGTGGAAAAGCCATGAACTTCAAACCTGAAATCAATCTTCTTGGAAAGACTGTCGATGAAGCAATTGCGGAGCTGGATAAATATCTGGACGATGCCCTCCTTACACATACCCAGACTGTAAGAATTGTTCATGGAAAGGGTACAGGTGCATTAAGAAGAGGAATTACGGAATATCTTAAGAAACAATCCTATGTAAAAGAATTCAAGTTGGGTGAATTCGGTGAAGGAGATGCCGGAGTTACTATAGTAAAACTGTGAAACAGCAGTGGTTAATGATTAGAATCAAGTTATATTTTAGAGAGTATGCAGAAGGGATGGGCGTATGATTAAACAGAAGGTTTTGATAGTAGATGATGATGAGAATATAGCAGAGCTGATTTCTCTTTATCTTGAAAAGGAACAGTATGATACAGAAACTGCATCAGATGGAGAAGAAGCCCTTAAACTGTTAAATGTTTATAATCCGGATCTTATCCTGCTGGATATAATGCTTCCCGGAATGGATGGCTATGAAGTATGTCAGGAGATAAGAAAAACTAAAGAAACTCCTGTAATCATGCTTTCTGCAAAGGGTGAGGTATTTGATAAGGTTCTCGGTCTTAAAATGGGCGCAGATGATTATATCGTGAAGCCTTTTGATTCAAATGAACTTGTTGCAAGAGTCGGAGCCGTTCTCAGACGTTCCGGACCTTCCAAGGCTGAAGATGTTCAGACTGTTGATATAGAAGATGCTCAGCATGTAGGCGACTATGCTGAGTATCCGAATCTTATAGTTAATATTTCCAATTATACTGTAACTTACAAGGGGCGCGAGGTAGAGATGCCACCGAAGGAACTGGAGCTTCTGTATTTCCTTGCGACACATCCTAATCAGGTCTTTACAAGAGATCAGCTGCTGAATCAGCTTTGGGGATATGATTTTATAGGTGATTCCAGAACAGTTGATGTTCATATCAAGAGACTTCGTGAGAAACTGGATGGAGATAATAACTGGTCAATTTCCACTGTTTGGAGAATAGGTTATAAGTTTGAAGTTAAGAAGGATTAGTGTTTTATGCAGCATTCACTATTAGACAGAATATATATATCGTTCCTTATGATACTCATAATATCATTTGGATTTCTGATAATTTTTATTTCTGTGTTCACCAGGAGAAGCCTGATCGATGAGAAACAGAAAACTATCTCTAATGAGGCTACCCTTATAGCCTCCCAGGCGGTTTCTTCCTACGTCAAGGGTGAGACTAATGCCGCACAGCTGGCGGAGATATTTGATTATTATTCTCAGACGCTGGATTCAGACATATGGTATGTAGACGAGAGTGGACGTCTGGTCGCAACCTCAGGATATTTTGATTATCTTGGAAGTGAGGATTCTGAGAAATCTACATCGGGTGAGTCAGCTAATGCCATTTCTATGACCAAGAAGCTTCCGACCAGTATATATGCCCTTGATTCGGGCTATGACATTCATTCCAGCTTTTACAAGGTAGGAGATTTCTATGGGATTTACAGTGGAAATGTCATCACTGTAAATACACCGATTACATTTTCAAGATATAGTTCTGAAGGTGAGAAATTAAGCCAGGTTCATGCCGGGGCACTTATTACCCATTCAACTACTCTTGAAATAAATGAAATGATGAGAAGTATTTACAGCATCAGTTTCATTCCATGTCTTGTTATTATCATTATTGCGTTTGCATTTCTTGGTATTATTTCAAGAAAGATCATTAAACCTATTAAGAAGCTTACTGATGTGGCAGAGGATTTCTCCAAGGGAGACTTTGACACAGAGACGGGCATTGATTCAGATGATGAGATAGGCCAGCTGGCGAATTCTATGGAGTATATGGCTTCGGAGCTTTCCAAGCTGGAAGAATACAGGCATGAATTCATTTCTAACATTTCCCATGATTTCAGAAGTCCGTTAACTTCCATAAGGGGATATGTGACTGCTATGCAGGATGGTACAATCCCTCCGGAGAAACAGGACAGATATCTGGGAATAGTACTGGATGAGACTAACAGACTGACGAAGCTTACCCAGGGACTTCTGGATCTTAACAGGCTTGAAATCTATGGTCCTTATCTGAATCTTACTGAATTTGATTTCATAGATATATTAAGAACAACATTAAATACCTTTGAGATTAAATGTATAGATAAGAATATAGCAATCTATCTGAACAATCATGCTGAGGCAACAATTGTAAATGCTGATAAGACTAAGATTCAGCAGGTTGTGTATAACCTTCTTGATAATGCGATTAAATTCACTCCTGAAGGAAAGAGAATATTTATTGATATAAATGAGAAGGGTGAGAAGCTGGAAGTAATTGTCAAGGATGAGGGTATCGGTATGAATGAGGATACCCAGAAGAAGATCTGGACAAGATTCTATAAGGATGATACCAGCCGAGGCAAGGATAAGGCAGGAACAGGTCTGGGACTCGCCATAACCCGAGAGATAATAAAAGCACATAATGAAAGTATAGAAGTGTATAGTAAGGAAGGGGAAGGTTCCAGATTTGTATTTACCCTGACTAAGGTTAAATCTGCCGGAACCCATTCGGGAGAAACAGAAATCCTTGTAAATCCAACGAAATTCTAATTAATTCATAAATGAGTCTGAAGAGATGGTTCTTCCGGACTCGTTCTCTTAGAAAGGAAATAGAAATGAGAAGAGAAATATTAAGGCTTCTTGAAACCAACAGCCGTCTGACACCGGCAGAGATAGCTGCAATGATAGGACGTTCTGAGGAAGAAGTAACTTCAGAGATTAAGAAAATGGAGGATGAGAAAATCATCTGTGGATATCATACTCTTATAGACTGGGATAAGCTGGGTGAAGAAAGAGTATCAGCGCTTATAGGTGTGAAAATATCTCCTGTAAGGGGTGAAGGCTTCGACAGAATATCTACGAGAATCAGCAAGTTTGAAGAAGTAAAATCCGTATTTCTCATGTCTGGTTCCAGTAATGATCTGATTCTATCCATTGAAGGTGATTCCCTGAAAGATATATCACATTTTGTATATGAGAAGATAGCTCCAATGGATTCGGTAGTGTCTACGGCCACATATTTCGTACTTAAGAAATATAAAGATCATAAGGTTATTATGACTGAGGGACGTGGTGAAGATTCACGCATTGAAGGAATGGCTTAGATTAGTAGTGGTATTGAATATAGTAGAAGTATTGAACAGAACCTGGCATTCATCTTAAAGCTTTGTAGAAGAAGTTAAAGATAATATCAGATGAGTATCAGCATAATGGAAATATGCAATAAAGGAATATAAATGAGAGAAATTAGTAAAGTTGCGGACTCGATAAAACCGTCCGGAATAAGAAAATTCTTTGATATAGTCAGTGAGATGCCTGACGCCATTTCACTTGGTGTGGGTGAGCCTGATTTTGAGACACCCTGGCATGTGGTTGATGAAGGAATCTATTCTCTTGAAAGAGGAAAGACTTTCTATACCTCAAATTCCGGGCTTATGGAGCTCAGGAGTGAATTATGCAGATGGTATGGACAGAAATATAATGTTCATTATGATCCACTTAAGGAATGTCTGATCACTGTTGGAGGATCGGAAGGAATTGACCTTGCCCTGAGAGCACTTATAAATCCCGGGGATGAGGTGATCATTCCGGAGCCTTGTTATGTGTCATATGTTCCGTGTGCGGCACTTGCAGGTGGCGTGCCGGTTACAATTGATCTGAAGAATGAGAATCAGTTCAAACTGACTAAGCAGGAGCTGGAAGCTGCTATTACTGATAAGACCAAGGTTCTTATTCTGTCCTATCCTAATAATCCGACCGGAGCGGTCATGACCAGAGAGGATCTGCTTCCGATAGCAGATTTATGTAAGAAACATGATATCTTCGTGATATCTGATGAAATCTATTCCGAGCTTACCTATGCCGAGAAAGGACATTTCTCCATAGGCTCTCTTCCTGGAATGAAGGAGAGAACAATAATAGTAAATGGCTTCTCGAAAGCATATGCCATGACAGGATGGAGACTTGGTTATGCACTTGCTCCTGAAAGAGTTGCAGGACTTATGACTAAGATACATCAGTTCTGTATAATGTGTGCTCCGACAACCAGTCAGTATGCAGCAGTTGAAGCAGTGAAGAATGGTGATAAGGATATTGCCATGATGAGAAAATCCTATGACGAGAGACGTAGATTTCTATACAAAAGATTGATGGAACTGGGTATGCCTGCCTTTGAACCAATGGGAGCTTTCTATATCTTTCCTAATATAAAGAGTTTCGGAATGTCCTCAGATGAGTTCGCTACACGATTGCTGAAGGAAGAACAGCTTGCGGTGGTTCCGGGGAATGCATTTGGTGATTCGGGAGAAGGATTCCTGAGAATATCCTATGCTTACTCGATTGATCAGCTTAAAGAGGCGTTAGAAAGGATAGAGAGATTTGTGAGCCGATTATGAAACTCGAAATTATCTCTTCTCGCGCAGGGAATGCGCTCGAAGAGATAATTTCTCGAAGTAAACTAAATCGCGCAGGGAATGCGCTCGAAGAGATAATTTCTCGAAGTAATATATTAATATCAGTGAATTATATTCCGAAGGAGACTATACATGAATTATATCAACACTCTTCGCGAAGGGGATAATATTACAGACATTTATTTCTGTAAATCTAAAATAGTTGCACAGTCCAAGACGGGTAAAACCTACTACAGCCTTGTACTGCAGGATAAAACAGGAGTTATAGACGGAAAGGTATGGGACCTGAGCAATGCCATTGAACATTTCGATGCTATGGATTATATCAAGGTTAGTGGACAGATTACCAGCTTCAATAATTCTCTTCAGTTTAATATTAAGAGAGCTCAGAGAATACAGGAAAGTGAAGTGGATATTTCTGATTATATGCCTACCTCTGAATATAATACTGAAGAGATGTATTCCGAACTGAAGAAGTTTATTGACTCTGTAGAAGAAGAGCATTTAAAGAAACTTCTGTATAGCTTCTTCGTGGAGGATGACCAGTTTATCAAGAAGTTTAAACGTCACAGTGCTGCAAAGTCAGTGCACCATGGTTTTATAGGAGGTCTTTTGGAGCATACTCTTTCAGTAACCAGAATCTGTGACTTCTTCTCTAAGAATTATCCGATGTTAAATCGTGACCTTCTTCTTACAGCTGCTATTTGTCACGATATTGGAAAACTGTATGAAATTTCCGATTTCCCACAGAATGATTATACTGATGAGGGAAATCTTCTGGGCCATATAGTGATGGGAACAATGATGGTCAGAGACCGTGCTAATGCTATAGAAGGATTTCCGCATTTACTTCTTGGAGAACTGGAGCATTGTATACTGGCACATCATGGAAAACTGGAATTCGGTTCACCTAAGAAACCAGGGCTGATGGAGGCTATGGCGCTTGCCTATGCTGATGATACTGATGCCAAGATGGAAAGCTTCAAGGAACTGCTTCTGGCAAATCCTGACAATAACGAATGGCTTGGGTTCCAGAAACTGTTTGATTCAAATGTTAGAAGAACTATATAAGGAACTAATTAAGCTGAGAGGAATTATGTTATTATACCTTGCACCCATGGAGGGGATAACTACATATATTTTCAGAAATGCATTTGAAAAGTACTACGGAGGGGTGGATAAATATTTCACCCCTTTTCTTACTGCGAGCCATTTAAAGGGGCGGGAACTGAGAGATGTCCATCCGGAAAATAATAAGGTGCCATCACTGGTTCCTCAGATACTTACTAATGATTCGGAACTTTTTATAATGATCGCACTTCAGCTGGCAGAGCTTGGATATCGGGAAGTAAATCTGAATCTGGGATGCCCGTCGGGGACAGTTACCTCTAAAGGTCGTGGAGCGGGATTTCTGGACAGAACAGACGAGCTGGACAGATTCCTGTATGAGATATATGACGGGCTGGCTGGAAAAGTTAGTCTGGCTGGTAGTAAACCGGATTTGAAAAAATCGGATGATATAGACAGAATGAAAATCTCAATCAAAACAAGGCTGGGTATGGAATTTCTGTCTGAATGGGATGACATTCTGGAGATATATAAGAAATATCCGATATCAGAACTGATTGTTCATCCTCGACTTAGAAATGAATTCTATTCCGGAGAAGTTCATCTTGATCAATTTAAAAAGTCGTTAGATGCTGTTTTTTCTGAAACATTAATCTGTTACAATGGCGATATTACTTCGCTGGAAACATTTGACAATATATACAGAGTAACAAAATCGGGTTTTCTTAATCGGAACCAGGAAGGTTTATATATGATTGGAAGGGGAGCGCTTATGAATCCTGAGCTTCCGGCCAGAATAAAAAAACATTATGAACAAGGCTCGGAAAATGAGACGGCTTCAGATGAGAAAAGTCTGATATATCCTGAATTAGAAACCTTCCGTCACTTCATAAATGAGATAATGGAAGCCTATATCACAGAAATGTCTAATGAAAAACAGGTTGTTATGAAGATGAAGGAGCTTTGGAGTTATTTCGCTCAGGGATTGGGTCTGGAGAAAAAACAGTTAAGAGAGATTCATAAAGTGAATCGGTTAAATGAATATAAGTCAGCAGTTCAGATGATACTAACACAATTATAATGTGACAGGCGAAAGGTTAATAGTAAAAAGGTTAAAGGGGTAAAAAATGAAAAAATTTAACAAACGGGCAGGCTGTCTATTACTCAGCTTTATGCTCACATTATCACTTGCAGCATGTGGAAAAAGTGAAGTGATCGTTGATGATTATGGTTCTGACGGAGTGGAAAACAGCGTAGCTGAAGACAGTGCGTCGGATGGTGATGCAGATTCACTAAAGGTTGTTCAGGGTGGTCAGCCTCTTCGTGATGTTTATGGAGACCGGATTTCATGGGAGGAATCACTTGCTGCAGGCGGTAAAACCTTTAATATAAATGCATCATATACTATTCCGGATGTTCCGGGTATAAATGTTTACCGTTCAAGACTTGTCGGTGATGGAAAAGCAGAAGAAGAACAAATAGTAAAAACTCTTTTTGGAGATACAGGAAAGAAGATCGACGAGATAAAAATCACAAATGAAACGGATTATATTACCATGGCTTATAAATATAAAAAGCTCATGCGTAATCGGAATATGTATGTTGCTCATAGCGAGGATGAAGATAATTCTGTAACACCAAGGGATTTTAGTGAACAGTACAGGCTGATCAGCCCCGGTTCAGAGGAAACCTATAAATGGATAGATGAAGATGAAATATTTATTCATATGTATGAGGGAGATTATCAGGGGATAAAGTATGGATTGATTCTGGCGTATGATATATACTCCAATCAAAGAACTATCTTTTTTGACCCTATCAGTATAAAGGCTTATTATCCGGATAAAGAATATAAATCACTCTACATAGAAGGTTCAAATGATAGTACGAGTGAACCTATAGAGATTGAAAATGCCTGT
>CACZPG010000182.1 GCA_902782965.1 uncultured Lachnospiraceae bacterium | reverse complement strand
TGTCAGCTGCGGCGGTGTAGTTTTTTACAGAGGAAAGATTTTATTACTCTATAAAAATTATCGGGGTCGCTATGAAGGATGGGTTTTGCCCAAAGGAACCGTGGAGCCGGGGGAGGAATATCCTCAGACTGCACTTCGCGAAGTAAAAGAGGAAACCGGTGTCACCGCTTCCATCGTCAAGTATATCGGTAAGAGTGAGTATTCTTTTACTGTGCCTGAAGATGTGGTTGAGAAGGATGTACACTGGTATTTAATGCGTTCCGAAAGTTATTTTTCAAGACCTCAGAGATCGGAATATTTTCTTGATTCGGGTTATTACAAATTTCATGAGGCATATCACCTGCTTAAGTTTTCCAATGAAAAGCAGATACTTGAAAAAGCCCATGATGATTATATGAATCTGTATAAGAGCAGATTGTGGTATAACCCGTAGTTTTACTGATTATGATTACTGTATCTGAAAACTGTTTTTTCAGTGATAAACTGAAGGAAGATAAAAAGCATATTATTCATAAGCTTAAAGCGGGAGACCCGAAGTCTCGTTTCTATGTGGTATATAAAAACGGTGATAATGGGCGTTTTGAGTTAATGCATGGTGTTTATTTCAGAAACAGAATATTACAGGTATCAGATATTTTCGTATATGGTATTACGGCGAATAAAGATGAAGCTGTTGAACTTTTGGCTGATATATATACTGAGAATGAAGGTCTGATACTTGATAAAGATGAAGATGATTGATTTAGGATAGATTAATGCCGGCTGTATTACTGACTATATTAAAAATAATAGGAATCGTATTGCTGTGCATAATTGGATTCATTCTTCTCGTATTACTTGCCCTTTTGATAATACCCTTTAGATACAGGGTTAATGCCAGGAAGATAGAGACCGAATCTGATAAGATAATTGATGCCATCAAAGCAGAGATTCATGTGACATGGCTATTGCATTTTGTTCATGTAGGCGTAATATTCGATAAAGTCCTTGACCTATGGATTAAGGTACTTGGTATCAAGCTTGTTAAAAGAAGGTTGTGGGACGGTCCGAAGCCTAAGGATCATAAGAAAGAATATGATGACGATTCTTACTGGCCTGATGATTTCGATGAAGATTTTGGAGAAGAAGTTCCAGCTGTAAGTGAAAAAGATATTGATACAGATACTCTTGTAGAAAGTATTTCAGAAGATAGTTCTCTTAAAAAACCTTCAGATGTTTTGAAATCAGATGAGAAAATAACTGTTAATGAAGTTTCATCTGAAAAGAAAAAAGATGAAGAGGACGCTTCAGATAAGGAAACTTCGAAAAATGATGAAAAGGATATCTTCGACAAGATTGGCGAGGGTATAGAACGTTTAGAAGAAAAGGTTGTTAATGGCCTTGATAAGCTTTCTGAACTGGCAGAAAAGCCGGAAGAGTTTATAGATAAAGCAGTCGATACATATGATTATTACACACATCTGCTTGGTACAAAAGGAGCGGAAAAGAGTATTGATTTCCTTAAAGAAGAAGTATTGAAAATACTTAAATCTTTAAGGCCCCGTAAGGGTAAGGTTTATATAGATTTTGCTTCTACAGATCCGGAAAAGACGGCTAAGATTTATGAACTATACGGTTGCCTTCTCGGTATTTTGCCTAAGAAATCAAAAGTTTATATAGACTTTGATGATGACAGGCTGTATTTTGACATAACTATAAAAGGAAACATTTATCTGGGATATGTTGTTATCCACGGATTAAAGATATTGTTTAATAAGCGATTAAAGAAATTCATCAAACTTCTTAAAAGGGAGGAAAAATAAATGTCTGAAAACAACTACTCAAATGTAATTGAGTCACTTCTCAAGAATGTGGATCACCTCGTGGGTGCCAAGACTGTTGTAGGCGATGCAGTGACAATAGGCGATACTACGATAGTTCCCCTTGTGGATGTGTCTTTTGGCGTTGGAGCAGGAGCAAGCAGCAAGGAAAAAAAGACAACAGGAGCAGGAGGACTTCATACAAAGATGAGTCCAAGCGCAGTTCTTGTTATCCAGAATGGACATGCAAAGCTTGTATCAGTCAAGAATCAGGATACACTTGCAAAGATTGTAGATATGGTTCCTGAGATAATCGACAAGATTAAGGAGAAAAAGGACGGCGTGATGAGCAACGACGAAGCAGTCGATGCGGCTTTTTCTGATGATATCGAATAATTAACAGATGAATAATGATTTTGATAAAGAACTGAATAATATTACGTCTCCGGAAGAACTTGAACAGCTCAAACATTCTCTTTTTATGGAGAATGTCAGACTGACATCTGAAAAGAGTCAGCTTCAGAGTGATTATGAAGATATTTACAGGCGCAGACGCGAGCTTATCAGTGAGAAACATCAGCTTGATCATGAACGTAAGCAGCTGACACTTGAAATCAGTAAGCTCAAAGAACAGGTCGAGTACGAACGTAAACGTCTTAAGGATGACGAAAAGCTCTTTGACAAGAAGCAGAAGGTCATTGAGAGAGCATATGAGCTTCTTGATAAAGATAAGAAGAATATCTCGGAAGAATATGAGAAGGTTGAGAGGCTTAAGTCAGACCTGCGCCGTATGAGAGCTCAGGCTTCAAAAGAGGTTTATGTAACAGGTTTGTTCTTTAGGGGTGTTAACAATATGGTGGCGCTTAAGAAGCGCTACAAAGATTTGCTTAAGATTTATCACCCCGATAAT
>CACZPG010000181.1 GCA_902782965.1 uncultured Lachnospiraceae bacterium | reverse complement strand
TCCAATGACTGTATAAGGATTCCACTTTCGTCCATCGGAATTCTTACATTTCTTACTCCGTTAGAATCCAGTATTCTCGAAATCTTCTCGTAACCGGGATTCTCGCAGGCATAAATAAGCTTATGTCCAAAAAGCTGAATGAGGATACTGTACATGGTTTCTGTGCCTGCGCCTATTATTATCATATCAGGATTAACGTTCATTCCCCGAAAATCGTGCAGGTATCCGGAAATGGCGTTTCTCAGCTCCGGCATTCCGTTAGATGGTGAGTTCTGCATGAGATAATCCTGCTGTTCAGAAAGCAGACGTCGGTTAATCTTTGCCCAGGTAGAGAAGGGGAAGCTTGCCGGATCAGTTGCATTACTTGAGAAATCAGCGAAATAACTTATGGAAGCTCGTTCTTCAGTTCTTTTGGGGAAGGCTCTTCCGGTGGATTCCTCCGAAGCTGCCGGATAGAAATCCGGAACGAAGCTGTTCTCAAAGATATCGCTTATATAGAAGCCTTTCCTTGGCAGTGAATAAATGTACCCCTCAGAAAGAAGCTGATTATATGCGTTTTCAACCGTTACAACACTTACGGACAGCTGCCTTGCGAAGTCTCTTTTGGAGGGAAGCTTCATATCGGGAGTAAGATCTCCGGACATAATATCATTCTTAATAAAAGTATATAATTGTTCATACATAGAGACGTTGTTGTCTTCGAATGAATAAGAAAGCATAATTAACTCCTTCAAACTGACCTTATCAAAAATATCAAAACTGGCTATTTTCAAAATATCAGATTTGAGTATACTATACGACATATAAAAAAACAATGTGTTATTCCAAAGGTCTATCAATCGTCGAGTCAGCTGTGAATAATAACGGAAAACCATGAAACGGAGGTTTTTAAAATGAAAAGAATTCTTACTATCCAGGATATTTCCTGTCTCGGAAAATGCTCAGTTACCGTAGCTCTTCCTATTATTTCTGCAATGGGGGTTGAAACAGTAATACTCCCTACAGCAGTTCTTTCAACTCACACTATGTTCAGTGATTTTACAGTTAAGGATCTTACAGATCAGCTGATTCCTATTACTGATCACTGGAAGAAGGAAAATGTACATTTTGACGCAATTTATACAGGTTATCTCGGATCTGCTGAGGAGATAGAGATAGCTAAGAAGATATTCAAAGAATTCGGTGGTGATGATACACTTATCTTTATTGACCCTGTAATGGCTGATAATGGAAAGCTTTATCCTGCATTTGACCTTGAGTATGCTAAGCTTAATGCCGGTCTCTGCGGTGAGGCAGACATCATAGTTCCTAATGTAACAGAGGCATGTTTCATGACTGATACCGAGTATAAGGAAGAATATGACGAGGCTTATGTTCTTGAACTTCTTGATAAGCTTTCAAAGCTTGGGGCAAAGAAAGTGGTTCTGACAGGAATAGGTCTTTCTGAAGGTAAGACCGGAGTATATGGTCTGGATACTGTTACCGGAGAGAAGATCATATATCAGAATGACCGTGTTGATGCTTCATATCATGGAACAGGAGATATCTTTGCCAGCGTAGCAGTAGGTGCAATTACCAGAGGACTGACTCTTGAGGATGCATTTAAGATTGCTGCAGATTATACAGCAGATACAATTAAGGCTACTCTTGATAATCCGGCTGAGCCTTGGTACGGAGTTGACTTTGAAACAACAATTCCAAGTCTTGTAAATACTCTGGCTGAATATACAGCATAATCTGATATGCCAATTATTTATGAATCAAGGGGGATGATCATTTGAGAATGGTCATCTCCTTAATTTTTTGTATAGATAATTATTTTTCAATCTTTATGCTTTCAGATATCTATGGTATTATAAGGATTACTAGAAATTCGTAGGAAATGGAGTGACTCATAATGGGTAAGTATAAATGTCCCTGTTGCGGATATTTTACATTTGAAGAGAAGAGTGGGAGAACCTATGAGATATGCCCTGTCTGTTTCTGGGAGGACGATCTGAGAGATTATGATGATACGGAAAAATACAGTGAGAGCAATCGGCTGACCATAGGTGAGGCCAGAGATAATTATGAAAAGTTTGGTGCTTGTCGGGAGGCGGATATTCCTTATGTGAGAGCGCCGGAGAGAGATGAAATCTTTAATGAGGGTAAGGTATAAAGCTTGCGACTGAGCCTGTAAGTATAATAAAGTAAGTAATATGGGAGAAAGAAATATGGGAAGACTGATATGTGATAACATTTCCGAAATAATAAGTGATATCGTATCTGATTACGAGAAGGGAAGACCGATAGACAAGCAGGATATATTCGGTCAGCCTGACAGATATATGGTCCGGGAAATAATTGATAAGCTAAACAGGATTGTATATGCGGGCTATTATGTGGACAGAACCTACAGGATTTACAATACAAGTACGACTATAGCTTCTCTTACAGAGGATGTGGCATATAATCTGAATAAACAGATTACCCTTGCTCTTCATTTCGATGAGAATCTGAAGGGTAAATCAGAGGAAGAACTCCAGCTTATTGCAGAAGATTATACAGTTACATTTATGAAGAAGATTCCGGAAATCAGGGAATACCTTGATACGGATATTGAAGCTCTCTATGTGGGGGATCCGGCGGCGGAATCCAAGGATGCTATTATAATCGCTTATCCGGGACTTTTTGCTATTTCAGTTCAGAGATATGCTCATGTATTATATCAGCTGGGAGTTCCTATTCTTCCTCGAGTTATGACAGAGCACGCTCATTCAAGGACAGGAATAGATATTAACCCCGGCGCAACGATCGGTAAATACTTCTTCATAGATCACGGAACAGGAGTAGTTGTCGGAGAAACAACCGTAATAGGAGAAAATGTTAAGATATATCAGGGAGTTACCTTAGGAGCGCTCTCCACAAGAGGTGGAAGAGGACTCATTGATAAGAAGAGACATCCGACCATTGAGGATAATGTTACCATTTATTCAGGAGCCTCCATTCTTGGTGGAGATACAGTGATCGGTAAGGGCTCTGTAATAGGCGGTAATGTATTCCTTACCAAGTCTGTGCCTGCCGGAACCAAGGTTCATGTGGCTAACCAGGAACTTCAGTTTGATGGAGATGGAATTAAGTCTGTTGATTCCGGCAAGGAAAATGAATGGTTCTATGTGATTTAAGGAATATCAATAGGAATATACAATAATTGATTAGGAGTAGATATGGCTGAACAATTATACACGATACCGGTAAATGATGCGTTTGATGCTGACTGTGAATGCCCATTATGTCTGATGGCGCGTGATCTGGAGAGAAATGCAATAGAATTCACCATGGGCCCCAGTTATATGGAGGACGATAACCGTGAAGTTACAGACAGACTGGGTTTCTGTCCTAAGCATATAAGAATGATGTATGCTGATAAGAATAAGCTGGGTGTGGCTCTCATGCTGAATACCCATATGAATAAGACTAACAGGGAACTTAAGGCTCTTGCTGATAAGGATAATCCGGGAGCTAAGGGACTGTTCTCACGTAAGCAGGAGAAATCTCCTGTTGTTAAATATATTGAAGAACTGGAATCCAATTGTTTCGTATGTCAGAGGATTGATCCGGTATTTGACAGATATGTACATACTATATTTCATATGTGGAAGAAGGATCCTGAGTTTAAGGAGAAGCTTAAGAAATCCAGAGGCTTCTGTACCTATCATTATGGGATACTATATGACAAAGGAGCAGAGCATCTGAACCAGCAGCAGTATGATGAGTTTCGTGAAGTGCTGAATAAGGTTTACTTTGAGAATATGGAGCGTGTTAATTCAGATGTATCCTGGTTTATAGATAAGCATGACTATCGTAATAAGGAAGCTGACTGGAAGAATTCAAAGGACAGTATTCCACGCGCAATCATCAAAACCGAACATACGATTATTGAGGAATAGTTCAGGTGGATATCGTAATACCCCAATAGATATCTGCTAAATGTATCCTCAGGGGATTATCCCAAAATGATATATGTATATATGCAATATCCCCCAAAACATGTGTTTGTTTGACAAGTATACGACGTGATACTATAATGTGTCACGTTGTTTATATTTAAAGTTTTATAAAATGGAGAGAAAATTATGAGTAACAACAAGAACGAAGTAAAGGAAGCTAACACTTCCAAAGCAGAGGAGAAGACTGTATTAAAAGAAAAGGGGTTTAAGGGGTTTCTTAAGAGAAAGGATATTGAGATATCTCTTAAGAGATATGGTATTGATGCTCTTGGTGCAATGGCACAGGGACTTTTCTGTTCCCTGCTGATTGGTACTATCATCAACACAATCGGAACTCAGTTCAATATCGGATTTCTGACACAGACTGTAGCAACTGTTGCGGGAGTCGATTATACGGTCGGAGGACTGGCAACTGCTATGAGCGGTCCGGCTATGGCAGTGGCAATTGCTCATGCGCTTAAATGTCCGCCACTGGTTCTTTTCTCAATGATCACTGTAGGTTTTGCCGCAAATGCTCTTGGTGGAGCAGGTGGACCACTGGCAGTTCTGTTCATTGCAATTATTGCTTCTGAATTCGGTAAAGCAATTTCAAAAGAAACCAAGGTTGATATTCTTGTAACTCCGCTTGTTACTATTGGAATTGGTATATTTTTATCCTGGCTTCTTGCACCATGGCTTGGAAAAGCAGCCATGAAGGTTGGAGAAGTTATTATGTGGGCTACAGATCAGCAGCCATTCATTATGGGTATTCTTGTTTCAGTAGTAGTCGGAATTGCTCTTACACTTCCTATCTCATCTGCAGCAATCTGTGCTGCACTTGGACTTACCGGTCTTGCAGGTGGAGCAGCAGTGGCAGGCTGTTCAGCACAGATGATCGGATTTGCTGTTATATCATTTAAAGAGAATAAATGGGGCGGTCTGGTATCACAGGGTATTGGAACATCAATGCTTCAGATGGGTAATATAGTTAAGAATCCACGTATCTGGATAGCGCCAACACTTGCATCTGCTATCACAGGTCCTATTGCCACCTGCTTATTCCATATGCAGATGAATGGTGCTCCTGTATCCTCAGGAATGGGAACCTGCGGTCTTGTGGGACAGATCGGTGTATATACAGGATGGGTTAATGATGTGGCTGCAGGTACCAAGAGTGCTATTACAGCAATGGACTGGATAGGACTCGTACTGATATCTCTTGTCCTTCCTGCAGTGCTTTCACTTATCTTTGATAAGATATTCAGAAAAATCGGCTGGGTCAAAGACGGAGACATGAAATTACAGTAGTTACTATTCACGGTAATAAGAAATATCAAGAATAATACCTGTTTACAGCGTATTATTCGATGATATTTCTTGTTTCCTGCGAAGCAGGAACCTCATAATCATGAGGAAGGTGTCTGCGTAGCAGACAGTAGAGCATAGTAAACATTTTTTATAAGCTTGCTTAATAAAAAATGTATTACGTATGCGGACGTTCCGAATGATTTTGAGGTTACCGTGAATGATTAATAAGAAAAGTTTGCAGAATTACTATTCACATTTTTTTCCAAATGGAGAAGGGATTTATTATGAAGAAATTTTTTTCAGAATTAAAACTGGTGATGGTGTTATTAATCGCTGTATTTTGTCTTGGGGGCATGACAATTTCAGCTAATGCGGAAGATATAGAGGATGACGTGACTCTGTATTATGTCCAGGATTACCTTAAGGATTATCTGAGTCTTCCGGCAGATAAAAAAACAAGCTATAAGATTCCTACAGATAATCTTTCAGGAACTCCTGAATTCAAGATTACTTCGGGATGGGATTATTTCACTGTTTCTGAAGACGGTGTTATTAAGCCATCCTTAAGAAATGCTAAATACTTAATGCTTCATACTGATGATTTAGATAATTTCATGCTTGACGATGATATGGATTCTCCTAAGTATTACTGTTCCGGAACAGGAACTGTTGAGGTTACCTGTGGTGATTATCATAAGGAGATTAAGATTAGAATTCAGGACTATGCAAAGGAGTATACTGATAAGTTTGTTGCTGAAAAAGCGGCTGAGGTAACCAATGGTATTACTGATGAATTAGAAAAACTTACGGCTATTGTCACATGGGTTGGAGATAATACAAGCTACAATACCCGTTATTCACGGCTTCACAATATTGTGGTAACAGGAGAGGGAGACTGTATCGCGAATTCCATACTGATCGTATCCATGTGCAAATCCGTAGGCATACAGGCAAAGCTAAGACGTTCCAATCAGGACCGCATTGATATTGGAGATGGACATGTAAATTCAATTATAAGACTAAGTAACGGAAAATATTACAAGGCGGAAGTTTTTAGTTTGCCTCATAAGCCGAGACCAACGGAACTCTGTGAAGTTAATGATTTCGCAACCCAGTCTGCAGGTGACTCATGGACTATCTTCCAGTATGATGGTTTTGATGAGGAAATAACAGTTCCTGAAAGCCTTACAGCAAAAGCCGAAAACGGAGAAGTGTATACCAGACCTGTAAAAACTATTGGAAAGGTTGACAGATTTGACGAGGATGCATTCACTCCGATATTCTATACAAAATATGATTATGATCTTAAGGTCAGAAAGATAAATATTCCTGCAGGTATTACAACTATTAATGATGGAGCTTTGGCAGGGGCACCGAGACTTACAGAAATCAGTGTCGCTTCTTCTAATCCAAACTATGCTTCTTATGAAGGGGCATTATATAACAAGACAAAGGAAGAACTACTCTTTGTTCCAAGTGGCAGAACCTGGCTCACCATTCCGTCATCAATTAAGAGTATCAGAGATTGCGCTCTGTGTGACACGGGGGAAATCGATTTCTATTACGAAGGAACAGAGGCTGACTGGAATAGTAAGAATATAAGTCTTCCGAGTAAAGTACATATTTATTTCGGAACCAATCGTGTTACAGGACTTAATGTGAATAAGTCAGTCCTTTCATTCTCCAGTCCTAATGCTACGGCAGAACTGGATAAGATGAATCTGGTTTCAATCGTTCCGTCTGATGCGTCAAATTTGAAGGTTACCTTCAAGTCAAATGACGATAACGTATGTTCTATTCTGAAAAATAAGCTGTATGTAACCGGTGAAGGTGAATGTACCATTACAGCAACAACAGCTGATGGTGGATTCAGCAAACAGATAACTGTTAAGGTAAAATATGAAGGTCGCAGGTTAACCATCAAGAACGGAAGTATTACAAGTGTTGAAGTGGATGGTCAGCTGGTAGAGGACTATAATGGTCAGACCTCTGTAGTGATCAAACCTTATGCCAAAGTTAAAGTAACAAGAAACGAACCTAAGACAGGCCAGAGATTCACTAATTGGAAGAGAACCATTGATCTTAAGGATGAAGGTGGCTTGACTGTGAATGACTACTGGGGAACATATGGTGAGCGTGATACTATTGGTTTCCAGATGCCGGATCAGGATCTTTATCTTGAGGCTGAATATGAAGTACCAGACTTCTACAGGTTGGATAAAATATTGTCTATAGAGCCTGAAAATCCTGAATTAAAAGTAGGTGCAGATATATGCATTTGTGAGAATTCAAAGCTGCAGCTTTCACTTACTACATATCCTGAGTATGCATACACAGGAGATGTTGTATGGAAATCTGATAACGAAGAATCTGTCAAGGTGGATGAGAATGGTCTGATTACCACCTATGTGTATGGAAATGCTACGATTACCGCATCTCAGGCAGGTGTAGAATCCAGGAGCGTTACGATATATGTTCAGGATCATATGACAGATGAAAGTACCAGAAAGGTTATCGAGAGAGGTGACTGCGTGAGTCAGCCTATGGTACTTGAAGAATACTGTACGAGATGTAAGAAGACAGTAAGGATAATGTATCCTGCTGAGGGACATGTTGCCAGCATTGCAAACATGCATTACACTAAGAAACCTACCTGTACCGAGGATGGAGAGATAGAATATATCTGTGAAGTCTGTGGTATAAAGGTTACTGAAGTCGCTCACAGTACCGGTCATAACATGGTGTCGGTTATAACTAGATATGCTACCGATGATGAACCCGGAATAGTTACTAAGACCTGCAAAAATTGTGGTTACTCATATACTGAAGTTACTTATGAGAGAGAGCCGAATACTTCCACAGAGGAAAATAATCAGGAAAGTACCCCGACTCCGGTTCCGACTCCGTCCGGCACAGGTGGACAGCCGGCGACTCAGGCACCGGCACCGGCCGCTCCTACACCAACTGCCCAGCCATCCTCTGAAGCAGATAATGTAAAGACGGATGATTCAGTGGTTAAGACTGAAGATGGTAAGGAGTATCAGGTATCTGACAAGCTTGAGAACAGTTCGCTGAAGAAGAACCTCTGTGTAGCAGATAAGACTTCAGGCGGATTATATAAGATTACTAAAGTTTCCGGTTCCGCCGGAAAGGTTAAGTCAGGAACAGTGGAGTACTGTGCAGCAATTAATTCAGAGGCTTCTTCCGTGAAGATTCCGAAGAATATCAAGATTGCGGGAGCAACCTTTAAGGTTACTTCTATTGCTGCAAAAGCCTTTAAGAATAATAAGAAGCTTAAGAGTATTACTATCCAGGCTGAAATCACCAGAATCGGTTCAGAAGCTTTCAGTGGCTGCAGTAACCTTTCTAAGATTACTGTTAAATCCAAGAGTATTAAATCTGTTGGAAAGAAAGCTTTTAAAGGTATTAAGGCTAAGGCGAAATTCAGTGTGCCTAAAAAAGTGAAGAAGAAGTATAAGAAGTATTTCAGCAAGGCGGGAGCGCCTAAAAATGCTTCATATTAAGGTTAAAAATCATTGAAGTTTATCCTTATGATGATTATAATGGAATAGTTGTATTTTGAATTAAAACAAAAGGGGTTGGACATGAAAAAGATAGGTTTTGATAATGACAAATATCTCGATATGCAGTCAAAGCATATCAGAGAAAGAATCAGTCAGTTTGGCGGCAAACTGTATCTGGAATTCGGAGGTAAGCTTTTCGATGATTATCATGCATCAAGAGTTCTTCCGGGATTTAAGCCGGATTCTAAGATTACAATGCTTAAGCAGCTTAAGGAAGATGCTGAGATAGTAATAGCTATCAAGGCTGGAGATATTGAGAAGAACAAGGTCAGAGGAGATATCGGTATCACCTATGATATGGACGTACTCAGACTTATAGATGCATTTACCAATAATGGTCTTTATGTAGGCTCTGTGGTACTGACACAGTTCAAGGAGCAGCCATCAGCTGTGGCATATGAGAAGAAACTTAAAGCTCTTGGACTTAAGGTATATCTCCATTATCCTATTGCCGGATATCCATCTGATATTCCTATGATTGTAAGCGATGAGGGCTATGGCAGAAATGATTATATCGAAACTACCAGACCGCTTGTTGTAGTTACTGCTCCCGGACCGGGAAGTGGTAAGATGGCAACCTGTCTCTCCCAGCTGTATCATGAGCAGAAGAGAGGAATCAAGGCCGGATATGCCAAGTTCGAGACTTTCCCTATCTGGAATATTCCATTGAACCATCCGGTTAATCTTGCTTACGAAGCAGCGACAGCTGATCTGAATGATATTAATATGATAGACCCCTTCCATCTTGAAGCATATAATGAGACGGTTGTAAATTATAACAGAGATGTTGAAGTTTTCCCTGTGCTTAAGGCTATGTTCGAGAAGATTCAGGGAGAGAGTCCATATAAGTCACCTACTGACATGGGTGTAAATATGGCTGGTCACTGTATAGTAGATGATGAGGTTACCAGAAAAGCCTCTAATCAGGAAATTATAAGACGTTATTATCAGGCGCTTTGCGATAAACGTAAAGGTGATGCCGGAGATAGTGCTATTCAGAAAATAGAGCTTCTTATGAAGAAAGCCGGAATATCAGTTGCTGACAGACCTGTAGTTGCAGCTGCTAATATCCGTGCTGAAGAGACAGGTAATCCTGCAGCAGCTATGGAGATGCCGGATGGAAGTATTCTTACAGGAAAGACATCCACTCTTCTTGGAGCATCCTCAGCACTTATCCTTAATGCCCTTAAGGTGCTTGCCGGAATAGATGACAGCGCTAAGCTTATATCTCCTCAGAATATAGAGCCTATTATGGAGCTGAAGGTTAATTACCTCGGAAACCATAATCCGCTTCTGCATATAGATGAAATACTTATAGCTCTATCTATAGAGGCTAATACGAATCCGGAGGCAAAGGCTGCTTATGCACAGCTTCCGAACCTTGCAGGACTTGAGGTTCATTCATCAGTAATACTTTCTCAGGTGGATGTGGGAGTATTTAAGAAACTGGGAGTTAATCTGACCTGCGAGCCAAGATACCAGACTAAGAAACTTTTCCACACTTAAGAATATCTTAATAAATCCTATATATAAATGATACATTTCTGATGTATCATTTTTATATAATCAGAATTGAGTACGGCAGATAACTCTGCCGTATTGAAATGTTTAAATAATCGGAGGAAAAATAATGAAGCTTAGAAGAGCGTTATGCCTTACTCTTGCATTTTCATTAATACTTGGAACAGCAGGATGTGGTAAGAAGAAGGATAGTTCCAATGCATCAGACAGTAAGATTTCAGATGCAAAGGTAATGTCCGGAGATTTCATATATACAGAGGACCCGGATTTCCATGTTGACGGTATGCAGGGAGAAGTATACGATTACTGTTACAGAGATGGTTATCTATATATAAATACTGGAGAATGGGTATCTTCTGCCAGCGAAACGGATGCCGGAATACTTACGGGAGTTTATGAGGATACTGCTTCGGATGGCGATGGCATGATGGAGGATGACGGTTACTCTGTTAACAGGATATATAAAGTATCCAGTGAGGGTGGAACAGCTGAACTCCTTGCCGAAGTGACCAGTGATGATTATTATTTCGACAGGATGCTTGTAGATAAAGATAATAATCTCTACATTACCAAGGTTAAATATACTGATGATGACAGAAACCAGACCAAGATGTATAAGGTTGAAAATGGTGAACTGACGGATGAGAAGGATCTCTCCAAGATAACAGATGTATCCGGCGATTCCTGGCTTTCAAATCTTATTATGGATGAGAATGGAGATCTGATAGCTTTTTATGACAAGGAAATCAGAATCTATGATAAGGACCTGAATGAGAAGGCTAAGGCTTCTTCTGAAGAATATTATGATTCAACAGGTATTACCAAGGACGGAGATATTATTGTTATTCAGACAAAATATGAAGATGACAAATCTTCAACTATCGGTAAGCTATTCGACAGAGAGAAGGGTGAATTCAGTCAGGACTTCGAGATAAAAGACACACAGTATATTGGAGAGATTATCAAGGGTTCAGGAGATTATGATTTCTACTTCAAGTCCGGAGATAATTTCTATGGTTATAAGTTAAAGGAAAACAAGGCTGATAAGTTGGTTGATCTTTCAAAATCAGATATCAATACTGATATGGCCGGAAGAATAGTTCTTGGTGATGAAGGAAGAATATTCATTTCCTTCTATGAAGGGGAAACTAAGATGGCTTCCTATGTTAAGGCTGACGCATCAGAATATGATAGTCGTACAGTTCTTACAATCATGTCTGTGTATGGAAATTACGAACTTAAGCAGAAGGTTCTGGAATATAATAAATCTCAGTCAAAGTATCGTGTAAATATGGTTGAATACGGAGACTCAGAAGATCCAAGTGCTAAGATCAGTGCTGAGATAGCTGCAGGAAATCTTCCTGATATGTATGATCTGTCAGGTGGTCTTGGAAATATGTCACTGGATCAGTGTATATCTAAGGGACTCTTTGCAGACCTTACAGAGTACATTGATAAAGATCCGGACTTCAGTATGGATGATCTGGTTCCTGCTGTAGCTAAGGCTATGAATCGTGATGGTAAGGTTTATTACATTGCTTCTACATTTACAGTTCAGACGCTTGTTGGAAAAGCATCAGAAGTAGGAAGTGAACCCGGCTGGACTTATAGTGATATGAAGTCATATGTTGATTCTAAGGATGATGATGTATTCCTTTTCTGGTCTAACAACAAGAAGGACATGCTCAGAGAATTCCTGTATACAAGTGGTAAAGATTTCGTAGATTGGAAAACGGGTGAAGTTTACTTCGATACTCAGGAGTTCAAGGATGTGCTGGAAATGTGCAACCGTGGAACTAATGACGAGATGGAGTATAATGAGGATACTGAGTCTGAACCTACAAGAATCAAGAACGGTAAGCTTTTATTCATGGAAGGAGATGTTACTCCAAGTCAGATGGAAGTTTATGATGCTATCTTCCAGGATGATGCCGGATATATAGGTTATCCGACTAGAGAAGGCTCAGGAACCTACCTGAACCTGAGTAACTGTGTTGCTCTTTCTGAGAAGAGTGAGAATAAGGAAGCTGCATGGGATTTCATGAAGGTTCTTATGTCAGAGGATTATCAGGGTAAGAATTATCAGAACGCCTGGGGTCAGCCGACAAGACAGGATGTGTTTGAAGAATTTCTTAATGCACAGAAAGCTACCAAGGAAACTAAGGATAAGTATGGAAATGATATTTTCCCTATAGAAGGATCATCAGGATGGGAAGATTTTGAAGTTAAGCTTCATCCTCTTAATGATGAACAGGTAGATCGGTTTAAGAAGATTATTGATTCAGCTGATGGAGTAATGGAAATAGATTACAATCTTACTGATATTGTTCTGGAGGAAGCTGAAGCATATTTCAAGGGCGATAAGTCCGTAGATGAGGTTACAGGTATTATTCAAAACAGAGTGGGCACATATGTAAATGAAAACAAATAATTCAAAAAAGAAAGAACTACATAAAGAAGAAGTTCTCCTGGATAAAGAGGGTCACGAGATCCGCTACAAAAAGAAGCCTGAGACTTTCAGGGAGAGACTGGATTCCAGTCTCTTTCTGGGGCCCAGCTTCATAGGCGTAATGTTGTTTTTCGTGATTCCTTTTTTTGTGGTCATTTATTATGCCGGAATTGACAGTGTAGTGGGCAGGAATTTCGTTGGAATGGATAATTATAAGAATGTACTTACGAATTCTGCCTTTCAACAGGCTGCCAAAAACACAGCTACCTTTTCGCTGATATCTGTTCCACTTGCTATTATTCTGTCACTTGTAATGGCGCTTATTCTGGAAGAGGAAATTCCGTTAAGAAGTCAGTTCAGAACCTTCTTCCTGAGCCCTCTTATGGTACCGGTGGCATCGGTTGTACTTATCTGGCAGGTTATGTTCGACTATCACGGAGTAATTAACGAGGCAATCACTCTTTATGGTGGTAATCCTATAGACTGGTTCAAATCGGATTACAGTCAGATAGTGGTAGTGATACTTTTCCTGTGGAAGAACCTTGGATACAACATGATACTTTTCATGGCAGCTCTTGCGGCAATACCGAGAGATGTGCTGGAAGTATCTCTGCTGGATGGCGCATCATCCTTTAAACAGTTCTGGTATATAAAGCTGAGATATATCACCCCGACTATTTTCTTCGTCGGAATAATGTCGCTGATCAATTCTTTCAAGGTCTTCAGGGAGGTATATCTGCTTACAGGTGATTATCCATATGATACGTTGTATATGCTGCAGCATTTCATGAATAATACATTTAAATCCCTGGATTATCAGAAGCTTTCGTCGGCTGCGATAATCATGTGTATAGTAATGATATTTGTAATAGGAATTCTGTTCATTGTCGAAGACAGGTTCGGCAAGGATGTAGAAGGATAGTAAATATATATAATATAAATCTAGTAGATTGACCGGAAAATAATAATGAGAGATCAAAGTTACGAAAAACTTAATATAGATACAAATACAGGTATTCCGGAAGATAATGTGTCTGAGTCTGTGAAGGTGGATGAGAATGAATTCTCAGAAGTCCGCGAAGCTGAATCTAAGGTTGAGGATGCTATTGAACCTGAAGCTTCTGCTGAGGACGTATATGCTGAAAACTTAGATGAAGAGGATATTGATGAAGAAGATTTAGACGATGAAGAAGATTTAGATGATGTTCCGAAGAGAAAGAAGGATCGCTACAGATCTAAGAAGAAAAGGTCTCTTGGAAGGAAAATACTTCTGACCTTCATAGCGGCAGTATTTGCCATCTCTTTTCTGCTTCCAACGGTACTTACATTTGCCAATTCATTTATGTCTGAACAGGAAATAAGCTCTAACTATGGAATAATCTTCAATGATTATACAAGTTCATCCGAGGAGAAGGGCTCAAGAACCTATCGATCAGAGACTGTTAATCTGAAGCTTATTCCCGATAAGGTTGTAGGAAGTCAGTATACGACTGTTCTGCTGAAAAGTCCGGATTATCTGATGAAGTTCTGGAATTCGGTGCTGCTTACACTTCCTATAATGATATTTCAGATAGCTATAGCGCTTGGAGCGGCATACTGTTTCGCTCGTTTCAGAGGAAGGATAAGGGAGATTATATTCTTCGCCTATCTGGTTCTGATGCTGATGCCGTATCAGGTTACGCTGGTACCTAACTATCTGGTAGCGAAGTGGTTTAATATTCTGGACACCAGGTGGAGTATTATTCTGCCGGGTATATTTGCTCCTTTCAGTGTATACCTTCTTACCAAATATATGAGAAGGATTCCTCAGTCAGTAATTGAGTCGGCCAAGCTGGATGGCGCAAGTGAGTGGAATATTTTCTGGAGAATAGCCCTTCCTATGTGTAAGGGGCCGATCGCTTCTGTGGCGATACTGGTATTTATAGATTACTGGAATATGGTAGAACAGCCGTTGATCATGCTCAGCAATTCTTCCTATCATCCCCTTTCAGTATTTCTGTCACAGATTAATAATGGTGAGATAGGCCTTGCGTTTGCGGTGGCAACGATATACATGGTACCGCCGCTGCTTATATTCCTGTACGGAGAGGAATATCTGGTGGATGGAATCGCATACTCCGGCAGTGTGAAAGGGTAGCTCGGAGAAGATTTGCTCGACTCGCAGGGAATGCTCGCTGAGCAAACTTTCCTCGACATTTATTATATATGGAGAATAATATGAACGAATTTAACAACATCGAAAATAGTGAGAAAAAATCCTTCAGAAAGATATTGGTGAAAAGATTTGCCATCATATTCTTTGTAGTTCTTTTACTACTGACATTTTTCTCAAATACCATAATGAACAGAACACTTCCGGAGGTGGAATCGGTTACCGTATATGGTGGTTCTGTTTCTCAGAAGGTAAGATGTCAGGGTGCGGTGGAAATAAGCCAGGATGTTGAACTTGCTGTTTCCGGAAGCAGAAAGGTTAAAGAGGTTCTTGTAGAGAACGGAGATAAAGTTAAGAAGGGTGATGTGATCATGTCCTTCGAGGATGGCGAGAATACAGATCTTGCAGAGGCTGAGGATGCTCTTGAGACTCTTGAGAATAATTATGCAAAATCTCTCCTTAAGCTGGCTCCGGATTATGAAGAAGATAATGAAGCAATAGCTGAAGCAAGGGAAGCTCTTGAGAAGGCTATAGAGGATCAGGAGAAGGCTTCCAAAGAGAATAAGAAGCTGGACAAGCTTAAGGAAACCTACAAGACAGCCAAGGCTAAAGCAGATAAGCAGCAGGAGAAGGTTGATAAACTTAAGGCAAAGGTTGATGGATATTCAGAGGCCGGTGATTATGAAACTGTGAAAACTGCTGTTGAAAGTGATAAAGCAGCTCTGAAGGAGGAGCAGGCTACTCTGGCTCAGCTCAAGAAAGAACTTACAAGACTTACAGAAGATTATAATGATTCCAAGGCTAAATATGATGCCAGCATTGGAACATATAATGATTATAAGACTAAATATAATGAATATTTACAGAAGGTTAGTGATTATGAAGCCGGACTTTCAACTATAGAACCGATTGCTCCGGAACCTGTGGAAGAACCGGCACTCCCGAGTGAAAAAGAGTACCAGAGAAATGTTGAAGATAAAAAGACTGAGATAGCAAATTCGGAAGCTAAGATAGCAGCAGCTGATGCACAGCTTAAGAAAGATCAGGCTACTCTGGATAAACTTAATCCATCAGTTGATGTAAATAAGGATTATAAGAAGGCTGCTACTGAGCTTGAAAGACTGAATAATGCCGTTACAAAGGCTGAGAAGGATGTAACGGATATGGGAGAGGTCCTTACAAATGAGGCCGCTGCCGAAAACGTAAAAGAGAAGAGAAAGGCACTGGAAAAAGCTATAGAAGCTTTAGATGATAAGAAAGAACAGGATAGTATCACTGCTCAGACTGATGCATATGACAGAGCAGAGTCTGAACGTGAGATAGAGAAGCAGAAAGAGAAAATAGAGAAGCTCAAGGAAAATGATGACTTTAAGGAGTTAAAGGCTTCAGAGGATGGTACCATATCCGGTCTGTCTGTTAAGTCGGGAGATACACTTAATGCTGATACACCTGTAGCAACTATTCAGCTTGAAAAGAGCGGCTATGAGGTATCATGTTCCGTTCCTAAGTCACAGTCCAGACTTCTGAAGGTAGGAAATGAGGCGGCTATCGAAAATATCTGGGATAGTGATATTACCAGTGAGATTAAAAGTATCAAGGCAGATCCGTCTGATCCTAATCAGCAGAGTATTGTCAAATTCAAGGTGAATGGAAATGTTCAGCCGGGAGAAACTCTTCAGTTTGCAGTTGGTGAGAAGGGTGGAAAATATGATACGGTAGTTCCTAACAGTGCAGTGAAGGAAGATTCTGACGGAAATTTCGTTCTTGTAATCAAGGTTAAGGCTACCCCTCTCGGAAACAGGTATATCATAAAGAAGACCAAGGTGGAAATAGCTGCTAAGGATACTGCCAATACAGCTATAACCGGTGAGATAGCGCAGTATGATAATGTTGTGACAAATGCGTCCAAACCTCTTGATAATGGACAGCAGGTAAGACTAATGAGTGATTGATGTATAGAAAATATTTGGTAGAAATATGGACAGAATAAAGAACCGGAAAACTTCAAATAGACTTCTGCTTATGGCAATAATAATCAGCATTATACTGATAGCTATAGTACTGCTTATTAATGGAATCCGTACTTCTCATGCAAAGCTTCTGTATTCACAGTATGCGGGAGAAAGATGGGGAGCAGGTGACATTCCTTACAGTGAAATATCGGTTTTCTATAATAAGGACAGCTCTATTACGGAGAACGATATTAAATCTGTCAGAACCAAGATCAATAAGAAGCTTTATGAGGATTCTTTTCTGAAGGATAAGTCGGATACCAGGGTGTGGATCGACGGTTACTCCGGACAGACAGTCAGAAATGTCAGAAAAGATGGTACTACTCTTGAGGTAAATGTATATGCTGTAGGTGGAGACTTCTTTCTGATTCATCCTATTCCTCTGGCCTCAGGAAGCTATCCGGATCTTGAGAGTCCGGATGTGAATCAGATTCTTCTGGATGAATATACGGCCTGGAATCTTTTTGGCGGAAATAACATAGCCGGAATGAAGGTTTGGATAGGCGAAAGGATATTTACAGTTACTGGGGTAGTAAGGGTGGATGATGCAGCTGTTTCTCTCCAGGCCTATGGTAACAGAAATTCAGTTTATGTTCCCATAAATGCTTTAAATAACAACAAAGAGAATGAGGCGGAAAATGTTCTTGCCAGCTGCTATGAGGCGGTAGTTCCAAACAGTATCAGAAATTATGGACTTAATACTGTTGCTGAGGCAGTGGGGATTACATTTGAAAGCGATGAGGAGAAAGATAAGAAAAGATCATTTCTTGACTTCGGAGGAATAGAAATAGTTGAAAATACAGGCAGATATGATGTATCATCTTTATATAACCGGTTTAAGAATCAGAAGTATATCAACATGAAGACGAACGATATTGTCTATCCTTATTGGGAGAATATAGCCCGCTATGAGGAGGCTAAGGGGATAAGGACTCTGAAGGTTATCTTAGGTCTTCTGATTATTCCGATGATAACATTGGTCTGTGGATTTATATGGCTGTTTAACAGGAGAGGGGTGGCAGCTAAACCGTTTATACTTCTGAAGGATAAAGTTGATACTGCGATAGAGGATAGAAAAGAAAGGAATTATGAGAAACTGCTCGAGGCAGGGCAGGAGGAATCGCAGCCTCAGACCGGACTAAATGAATCTGAGAAGGAAGAATAAATGAACGGGGTCAGCATTAAGAGGAGTTACATAATTCTGGGGATTTTTATATTGATGTTATTTACATTTTGTTGTCTGCAGGAATCCGAGGTTTATGCTGAGGAGCCTGCGGCTTCAGGTGCGGTAACAGAAAGTTCTGCGGAGGCATCTACCGAATCGGTGGTGCCTCCTATTGATATTTCTATGGAACTGGGAGCTACACTCTATAAGGGTGACAAGGTTACCCTGGAGCTCAAAGGTATGCCACAGACAGATCAGATAACTGCTGAAAGTTCCAATACCAGAGTTGCTACAGTTAACAAATCCGGAGTGATAAAAGCTCTGAAGTGTGGTAAGACAAGAATTACTATTACGGGTAGTGATGGAAGTACTGTCAAAACAGTAATAATAAAGCTTAAGGTTGTTAAGTGTTCCTACAGAACCCGAAAGAATCTTCTCATGTATCGTGGAGAGAAGGAAAGCATCAGTGCTTCGTCGAATTATGCAGGTGCAGTATGCCGCCTGAATTCTTCGGACAGGAAGGTTGCAGCTTCGGCAGGAAATGCTTTAAAGGCTTTAAAGAAAGGCAAGACCTGGCTCACAGCGTCTTCGGAGGCTGCCGGAAGAAAAGCAGAAATATCACTTAAGCTTCGGGTTGCTGAGAAACCTGTAATGAAGGTAACTAACGCGATGGAGGACAAGTGGTTCAGAGGTTCGGTAATGGCAGGTCATTCGGTGGGAGTAGGCTTCCAGATGTACTGTCGTACGCGGTACAATGGATTTCTGGGGAATGCCCGACATATATCTGTAGGCTGTTACGGAGTATATAATGATATGCGGCCTGTGGGACCGGGAAGTCTTCATCCTACAGTTAATGGAAGAAAAGCACGACTAAAGGATCATATAACTGCGCTTGGGACACGTAAAGTATTTATTAATTATGGATTGAATGATATAGGGGTTTTCGGTCCGGATAAGTTCGTTACAAATTATGAGAAGCTTATTAAGGAACTTATAAAACAGAATAAGAAGACCACTGTGTATATAGTATCTCCGACACCTATGTATAAGCCGAGCGGTGCCTTGAATAATGGCAATATGAAGAAAATCAATAAGGCATTGAAAAGCTTTGCAAAAAAGACTGACAGGGTGGAATTCATAGATGTATTCACACCAATGCTTGACAGTTCGGGGAAACTGAAAGGGGAATACTGCAGTGATGCTTATTGCCATATTACAAACGCCGGTTATAAGGTTTATTCAGATACCTTAAAGGAATATGCCAGGAAGAAAATAATAGAGGAAACAGATAAAAAGGATAAATTAATAACAGTAAGAGAGTCAAAAAAAACGAATGGGGATTAGCATATGAATAGTTATGAAATAACGGTATTGGGAAAGGTTCAGGGGATAGGTTATGTACCCTTCGTAGCGGAATATGCTGAAGAACATAATCTTAAAGGTGCTGTAAGAAATTCAGGTTCTTCGGTGAAGATTCATATCGTTGCAGAATCGGACGAAATAGGAGGCCTTACCTATCATCTGAGATATAATTGTCCAAAAGGAGGACGGGTTGACAATATTATTGTTAAGCCTCTTAAGAAGAGTCTTACGGCTGAGACCTTTCAGATAATTGATAGTGATGAAATGAGTGATGGAATCAGATATCTTCCTGCTGATATAGGCATATGTCAGGACTGTGTGAATGAACTTAGAAATCCGGAGAGCAGAAGATACAGATATTCATTTATCAGCTGTAATAAATGTGGCCCACGATACTCAGTAATGCTTCGTGCTCCTTATGACAGAAAGAACACCGGCCTGAAGAATATGAGGCTTTGTCCTGACTGTGAGCAGGACTATCATGAGAAAGGAAGCAGCAGAAGATGTGATCAGCTCATTGGCTGTAAAGACTGCGGACCACAGCTCAAACTTTATGTAAACCGATTGTCTGCGATGTATGGACTTTCACAGGATGCGATAGTTGATAAAACAATTGAACTGATCAAGAGTGGAAAGGTTGGAGCAGTTAAAGATTGTGGAACCTTCAGATTTGTTTTCAGACCGGATAATAATAATGCCATAAGAAAAATGAGATTGTTTAAACACAGGGAAGCAATGCCCTTCGCAATAATGTTTCCTGATATAGAAGCGGCAAAAGAATTCTTTGAGATATCTGAGAAGGAAGAAAGTCTCCTTACTTCTGATGCACGTCCCATAGTTATCCTCAGAATTAAGCCGGATAAGTTTGATGAGAGATTTGCTTCAGAACTCAGAAAGGATAATATGAATGTCGGAGTCATGCTTCCGGCTACAGGTCTTCATGTAATTCTTACGGATGCTCTTGGGCCACTGGCCTTTGCCAGCGGAAAGAGAAGAGGTGAACCGGTTATTACTGATGAAGATAATATGAGGAAGTACCTGTCCGCAGAAGGACTGGATGATTTCATGGATAACATTATGCCGGGAGGTATCAATAATTCAGTTAGATTTATTGAGAATAATGGGGATGATGAGGATGAATCTGAAACGGGACCGAATGTTATTATAGATTTTATGTTAACCAATAATCTGGAGATAATAACTCCACTTGAGGATTCGGTTATTCAGGTTTCCGGAAAATATATCCGTGGCGAGAAACGCGGCGACCTGTGTCAGTTCATCAGACGTTCAAGAGGCTACCTTCCTGAACCTGTAATGATCAATAATGAGGTGCCGGGGGAGAGCTTTGCAGCAGGTGGAGATCTCAAGTCCTGCTTTGCCCTTGCAAGAAATAATGCGGTATATATGTCGGAGCATCTCGGGATGATGACGAATGAATCTTCAGGGAAAGTACGTTCTGATGCAATAGAACATGCAAAGGAACTTCTGGACATTCAACCGGTTCTTTATGTTGCTGATGAACAGCAGAATTCAATTTCTACTGCTGATGCCAATGAAAGAGATGAGAATGTAAAATATATTCAGCATCATAAGGCACATATCCTTTCAGTTGCAGCCGAGCATGGTATAAGCGGTAAATTCCTGGGAATGGCCTGTGACTATTTTGGCTTTAGTGAAGAAGGGACGGTATGGGGCAGTGAGATGTTTTCCTGTTATATACCGAAAGAGGAAGACAGGTATTCAGATGGCGAAGAGGATGATCCCAGAAAGCATTTCTATATGAAGAAGGTTGCGGCTCTTTCACCGGTTAAGCTGATTGGAAGAGAAGAAAGCACAGGAGATGCTTTGTCCACACTCTGCTGTTATCTTAAATCAATAGAAGACAGACAGCTTATAAGTACCAGTAACATGGACAAGACTATGGCAAGGGTGAAGATAAGTCGTTCTGATTATGGTGTGATATGTGCCTGCCTCAGGGCTAATATTAATACCTACCGTGCATCTTCCATGGGACTTCTTTTCGATGCGGTATGTGCTCTTCTGGGAATTAAGATAAGGAATACTTATGAAGGAGAATGTACGGTTCTTCTGGAACAGTATGCTGAAAGATACAGAGAACGGCTTGAAAAAGGAGAAGTTACTCTTGAGTATGATAAGGACAGTCCGATAAGGGCAGAACAGCCTATCAGGGTATGCGTAACTGCTCCGAATACCGAAGAGGAAATCTATCGTATGGATCAGACTCTTCTTATTGCGGATATTCTGGATAAGTATCTGCTACTGACTAATGAGCCTGAATGTAATATAGAACTTATAAGGGAAAGACTTGCATATGAATTCCATATGGCGATGTCAGAAGCTATAATCGAGCTGGCTGACAGAATCTGTGGAACAGACTATGTCAATCAGATAGCACTCAGTGGCGGTTCTATGTATGACAGACTGTTTGCCGGAACTATAATGGGCGCTCTTGAAGAACTGGGCTACAGAGTTTTTACAAATAACAAGGTTCCCTGCGGAGACGGAGGTCTGGCTCTCGGTCAGATTTACAGCCTGACTTTATGATATAAGGAGATAATATATGGGGTTATTCAGTAAGAAGGACAAGGAACTGGAAGCGGTGATCAATCAGATAAGAGTTGATCTGAGTAATAACTATAAAGACAATGCAATTGAGAATATTAATAAACTGGATAAGCTTCTGGAAGAGAAGAAACAATCGGGAAAGCTGAAGAACCCTGAAAGCTATGAAGAGCTTCTGAAGCATTTCCGTGAGGATGTTGCAAATTTTAAAAGGACTTATTAGAATACCGTTTAAATATTTTTCAAGTTGTCTCTTGACAATGAGGATATGAGTGTGGTATTTTATTGCACGATGAGCTGCCGTAGACAGCAGGTGTCTTATGACGTAACACTTTCAGTTACCTGCCGAGGAAGAATCGTACTTATTAAGTTGAACAACTGATAATGTTATTTACGAATTCATACCTCTGTCTATGCGTGTGCATATACAGAGGTTTTCTTATGGGTATCCAAAGGGATTCCCGATATATGTGCAGCCGTTAATCTATAAGGAGGTACATTCAAGTGGCAAAGATTGAAGAAAAACAGCCAATAGTACAGGAAATCAAGGACAATCTTGATGGTGCTAAGTCAGTAGTGCTTGTTGATTATCTTGGACTCACAGTTGAGCAGGATACAAACCTTCGTAGAGCTGCCAGAGAAGCTGGTGTAGTTTACAAGGTATACAAGAACACTATGGTGAATCTTGCAATCGAAGGTACTGAGTTTGCTGATCTTGCAAAGGATCTTGAAGGACCTACAGCAGTTGCAATTTCAAAGGAAGATGCAACAGCTCCTGCAAGAGTAATTGCTA
>CACZPG010000180.1 GCA_902782965.1 uncultured Lachnospiraceae bacterium | reverse complement strand
TTGGTCGAAATTGTGATAAGAAAATATGATAAGAAAATGTGACATGGGAATGTGTAACATACTACCATCCTGTGTCACATTTTTTTGTGATATAGGTTATACCTATAACAAACAATAATTTTTAAGGATTATACAAGATTCTTCTGAAGTGATACTATACGTGCATACAAAACAGCAGAGAAAAAACAAAGAAAAAAATAAAGATTAATTTAAAAGAAAATAAAGGGCTGTTTTGAGAATAGTATTCTAGGAGGAATTAAATTATGAAAAAGAAGTTTATAGGTTTAACACTTGCACTTTCACTTGCGGTGGCAGCGCTTACAGGATGCGGAGGTTCAGACAGTGCATCTAAGAATGCTGATCAGGCTAATGCATCTCAGACAGAGGAAACAACAGATAATGTTGAAGCATCATCAGATAATACAGCATCTGAAGATAAGGAAGCTTCAGGAGATAAGACAATCAAGGTTGGTGCCTGCGTAACCCCACACGCAGAAATCCTTGAGCAGATTAAAGATAACCTGGCTGATGAAGGCTGGACACTTGAAATCGTAGAGTATAACGATTATGTACTTCCTAATACAGCACTTGAAGATGGTGATCTGGATGCTAACTACTTCCAGCATAAGCCTTATCTGGACGACTTCAATAAGGAAAACGGAACACATATCGTAACATCAGCTGCAGTACATTTTGAGCCGATGGGTGTATATGCAGGAAAGTCTTCTGACTTAAGCAATATTCCGGACGGAGCTAAGATAGCAGTACCAAATGATTCTACAAATGAAGCAAGAGCACTCCTTCTTCTTGAAGCACAGGGACTTATCAAGCTTAAAGAGGGTGTAGGAATTCAGGCAACAGTACTTGACATCGAAGAGAACTCACACAATATCGAGATTCAGGAGCTTGAAGCAGCTCAGGTTCCAAAGTCAATTCAGGATGTTGACTTCGCAGTTGTTAATGGTAACTATGCTATAGAGGCAGGACTTGGTGATGCAATCGCTGTCGAGGCAGCAGATTCACTTGCAGCAGATACCTACGCAAACTATGTATGCGTAAAGGAAGGCGAGGAGAATTCAGACAAGACTCAGGCGCTTAAGAATGCAATCCTTACCCAGGAAGTTAAGGACTTCATTAACAACACATACTCAGGTGCAGTAGTTCCTGTATTCTAAAGGAGGACTTGAAGAAATGTTCGAAGAATCAGAATTAAAAGATTCCCCAATAGCTGTGCTGGGTGCCGGTGCAGTAGGAAAAACTTGTGCTGCTGACTGCGTACTTGGGGGAAACAAAGACGTAAGACTTTTTGAACTACCTGAGTTTTTTGATCAGAATCTTAAAAATGTTGCAAAGACCGGGATTACTCTCGGGGGAATACAGAAAAATCAATATGGCTTCAAGAGAACAGGAAAGGCTTTTATCAACCTGCTCACTTCGGACATTTCTGAAGCAGTCAAAGGCGCAAAACTCATAATTGTTGCCATTCCATCAGTGGCACATGATGTGTTTTTTGAAAAGCTTGTTCCGGTTCTCGAGGATGGCCAGATCATCCATATCATACCTGATAATTATGGCTCGCTGAAGCTCAGAAAGAAGCTTCGTGAAGCCGGAAATACTAAGAAGGTCATCATAGGTGGATGGTCAAGTGCACCATATGGAACAAGAGTTGAGAAGGAAGGTGGAGTACAGACCTCTGATATGTGGCTCGTTTACAGAGCTAAAACCCTCCGGGGGGCTTCACTTCCAAGTACTGATCAGGAAATATTCCTGAACAGTACAAAATATCTTGGATGCTTTGATTCTATTACTGAGGGCGATGGTCCTGTTGGTGGAAATACCGTTCTGGACATTGGCTTCAGTAATGTAAATCCGGTTCTTCACTGCCCGGGTACTATTCTGGGTGTAGGTGTTATGGAGAACTGGGGAAGAATCTACGGTGGAAATGATAAATACACTTATTCAATATATAGTCATGCATATTGCGAATCCATTGCAGAAGTACAGTACGCATTTTTCCTTGAAGAGGTTGCACTTGCTGATGCAATCGGAGTAGGAATTGCTAAATATCCAAAGAAAAATTTCCTGTCCAGAACCAGTATTCTCGGACCGGAATATATGGGTGATGACTGCATCGTCCCATTCGACGAGCAGTGGGAGACGGGATACCGTACAGGCCCATTTACAATTCAGGACCGCTACGTGACTGAGGATGTACCGGTAGGATGTCACTTATATCACGAGTTAGGTAAGAAGTTCGGCGTCGAGACACCGGTGATTGATTCTATGATAACTCTTGGATCTGTAATGACCGGGAAGGATTTCTATAAAACAGGAATCACACTGGATGATCTCGGAATCGGGCAGCTCAGTAAGGAAAAGCTTCTCGACTACCTGAACAATGGAAACTATAAAGAATAGTGAGCAGGTAGGGAGAACTCTACATGACTCATTAGGAGCTAAATATGCCACAGCTAAGTACGAGAACAGCACATTTTACTGATTCTGTCATTCGTCGAATGACCAGAGTTGCAAACAAATATGGTGCAATTAATCTGTCCCAGGGTTTTCCGGATTTTGATCCTCCCAAGGAGATAACCGAGAGACTTGCAGAGGTTTCTTCAAAAGGACCTCATCAGTATGCATTGACCTGGGGTGCACAGAATTTCAGAGAAGCCCTGGCTGAGAAGCATGAGAGATTTTCCGGACAACGCATTGATCCGGATAAAGAAATAGTAGTAACCTGCGGAAGCACAGAGGCCATGATGGCAGCGATGATGTCGGTTACGAATCCCGGCGATAAAGTTATAGTTTTTTCGCCATTTTATGAAAATTACGGAGCGGATGCAATCCTTTCCGGAGCAGAGCCGATATATGTATCCCTCAGCCCTCCTGGCTTTGGCTTTGATCATGCAGACCTTGAAAATGCATTTAAACAGGGTGCAAAGGCAATTATCGTATGTAATCCATCAAATCCATCGGGTAAGGTTTTTACGTATGAAGAGCTTTCGGAGATTGCAGAGCTTGCAAAGAAATATGATACTTTTGTTATAACGGATGAAGTATACGAACATATAATATATGAACCATATAAGCATGTTTATATGTCAACTCTTCCGGATATGAAGGACAGAACAATTATCTGTAATTCATTATCTAAAACATATTCCATTACCGGATGGCGGTTGGGATATGTGATTGCAAATGAAAATGTAATCGATCGTGTGAAGAAGGTACATGACTTCCTGACAGTAGGTGCAGCGGCTCCTTTAATGGAAGCGGCAGTTACCGGT
The DNA here is from genome assembly GCA_902782965.1 of uncultured Lachnospiraceae bacterium. Classification (GTDB taxonomy): domain Bacteria; phylum Bacillota; class Clostridia; order Lachnospirales; family Lachnospiraceae; genus Eubacterium_Q. The sequence continues at coordinate 480 of CACZPG010000180.1, read as the reverse complement.
CTCAGGTTTGGTGATGAATATTATGAGGAACTGAGAAAGCATTATACTCACATGAAGAATCTGTTCCTCGGAGGTCTTCGGGATATAGGTCTTAAATTCACAGAACCCCAGGGTGCATACTACGTAATGGTAAATGTAAGTGAATTCGGGGTGAAGGATGACACGGCATTTTCAGAGTGGATGGCTGAAAATGTGGGCGTAGCTCCGGTTCCCGGATCAAGCTTCTTCAAAGAAAATATACAAAATTACATCAGATTACATTTTGCAAAAAATGATGATACTTTGAATGAGGCAATCGAGAGATTGTCACATCTTAAAGATAAAGTTGCAAATGCCAAATGACGACTCCTAATGTAAGCAGGACATATCGAGAGATGTGTCCTGTTTTACTTTGGTTAATAATTCACCGGGAATAATGATTATAGATATATCCTATAACGAACTATATATTATATGGATTATACAATATAAAGAGAGGGT
>CACZPG010000179.1 GCA_902782965.1 uncultured Lachnospiraceae bacterium | reverse complement strand
CTGATAAGTCAGGAAGAGGTGACAAGTCTGATCGTGATGACAGAGGCAGAAGAGATGACAGAAAGGGTCGTTCTGACAGAAGAATGAGCGAAGAGTCTGAACAGCCTGTAGAGAGCAAGAAGGGTCGTAAGGGCGACAAGTCCAAGGATAAAGAGAAGGAAGCACGTAGAGAAAACAGAGAATCTCGTACAACAAGACGTGACGACAAGAGATCCAAGAAGAACGATTTCCGCGATAATGATGAAATCAGAGAGAGAAAGAAGAAAGCTCCTAAGAAGCAGGAGAAGAAGGAAGAAGAGACAATCAAGACGATCACTCTTCCTGAGACCCTTACTCTCAGTGAGTTTGCAAGCAAGATTAAGCAGCCTGTAAATGCACTTATCAAGAAGCTTTTCCTGGAAGGAAAGATGTATACCGTAAATACAGACCTGACCTATGAAGAGGCAGAGCTTATTGCTCTTGAGTACAATATTATCTGCGAGCAGGAAGTTAAGATAGATATAGTAGAGGAAGCACTTAAGGATATCGAGGATCCTGAGGATTCACTTGTTACAAGACCACCTGTAGTCTGTGTAATGGGTCACGTAGACCACGGTAAGACTTCACTTCTGGATGCTATCCGTAAGACCAGCGTTACAGAGGGTGAGGCCGGTGGAATTACACAGCACATTGGTGCTTACACCGTTAAGGCAAATGACAAGAGAATTACATTCCTGGATACTCCGGGACATGAAGCATTTACATCCATGAGACTTCGTGGAGCACTTGCTACAGATATCGCTATCCTTGTAGTAGCTGCAGACGATGGTGTTATGCCTCAGACTATAGAGGCTATCAATCATGCTAAGGCAGCCGGAGTACAGATTATTGTAGCAGTTAATAAGATAGATAAACCAAGTGCAAATGTAGAGAGAGTTAAGCAGGAGCTTGTTGAGTATGGGCTTGTTGCTGAGGACTGGGGTGGTGATACCATTTTCTGCCCTGTATCAGCTAAGTCTCATGAAGGTATAGATAACCTTCTTGAAATGATCCTTCTTACAAGTGATATCCTTGAGCTTAAGGCTAATCCTAACAGAAAAGCCCGTGGTATCGTTATCGAGGCTAAACTGGATAAGGGACGTGGTTCAGTTGCAACACTCCTTGTTCAGAAGGGTACTCTCAAGGTTGGAGATTTCATAGCAATCGGTGAATCACACGGTCGTGTAAGAGCAATGACAGATGACAAGCAGAGAAACCTTAAGGAAGCTACACCTTCCATGCCTGTAGAGGTTATTGGTCTTTCAACTGTTCCTAATTCAGGAGAAATCTTCATTGCTACAGATTCTGAGAAGGAAGCACGTTCCATCAGTGATGCATTTGTTATCAGAGGTAAGGAGAATCTTATCGCTGAGACCAAGGCTAAGATGTCACTTGATGACATTTTCTCACAGATGAAAGAGGGAACTCTTAAAGAACTTAACATCATTATCAAGGCAGATGTTCAGGGTTCTGTTGAAGCCCTTAAGCAGAGTCTTCTTAAGCTTTCAAATGATGAGATCGTTATCAAATGTATTCACTCGGGTGTTGGTGCAATCAATGAGAGTGATGTAAGCCTTGCTGCTGCATCTAATGCTATCATTATAGGTTTCAATGTACGTACAGAACCTATTGCCAAGGCAGCTGCAGATGAAGAGAAGGTAGATATCAGACTTTACAGAGTTATTTACAATGCAATTGATGATATAGAATCAGCTATGAAGGGTATGCTCGATCCTATCTTCGAGGAGAAGGTAATCGGACATGTCGAGATCAGACAGACCTTCAAGGCTTCAGGAATTGGAACTATTGCCGGTAGCTACGTTCTTGACGGAGCCGTTGAGAGAAATGCTCAGGCAAGAATCTCACGTGGCGGAAAACAGATCTGGGAAGGCAAGATTGGATCCCTTAAGAGATTCAATGATGATGCCAAGGAAGTTAAAGCCGGTTACGAGTGCGGTATTGTATTCGAGGATTATAACGAGATTCAGGAAGGCGATACTGTAGAAGTATACAAGATGGTAGAAGTACCACGTGATTAATTTCACCTATTTAGTAAGCAGTACAGTAAGGATAATAATATGAGAAAAAATAATTCGAGGGGCGGCCGCATTAATAGCGACGTCCAGAGGACAATCAGTCATATAATCGAATTCGAGATCAAGGATCCCCGCAAGAGTTCAATGGTTTCAGTGGTTAAATGCGATGTGACCAATGACCTTAAGGAATGCAAGTGTTATATTTCAGTGCTTGGTTCTGAAGAGGATACTCAGAAAACCATGGAAGCCTTGAACAGTGCCAGCGGATTTGTACGTAAGCGCCTTGCGGATACTCTTAACCTCAGAAATACACCTGAGGTAAGATTTATCCTGGATAAATCCATCGAATACGGTGTAATGATGTCGAAGAAGATAGACGATATTGTCGGCGGTTCATCAGATACGGCCGATGATGAGCAGGAATAAGTGAAAGTTAAAGTACAAAATACTACAGGAGTAGAACATGGGAGTAGACATTATAAAGAAAGCTAAGAAATTCAGACAGCTCATTGATGCTGCGGATAAAATAGCTATAATAGGTCATATTCATCCGGACGGAGACTGTATCGGATCAAACCTTGCCATGTATAATTATATAAATGATAATTATAAGGGCAAAACCGTTGATGTTTATGATGAGAAATTCTCATCATCCTTCAGCGTGCTCTCAGGTTATAGAAAGGTCAAGCATGAGCCGGCCAAGACAGGATACGACCTGGCTATTTCCATTGATGTATCTGATCTGGACAGGCTTGGAACTTTTAAGGAAATGTACAACAGTGCCATTACCACAGTCTGCATTGATCATCATGTAAGCAATAAGGGTTTTGGTGATTTCTGTTATATCGTTCCTGAGGCCTCCAGCGCCTGCGAGGCAATGTGTGACCTGCTGGATCTTGATAAGATCAGTGAGAAGACAGCTAACTGTCTCTATCTTGGAATGGTACATGATACAGGGGTATTCAAATATAGCAATACATCAAGACAAACCATGGAGCTTGCCGGTCTGCTGATCGAGAAAGGCGCTAAGCCTGAGGTTATCATTGATGATACATTTTATAAGAAAACCTATAAGCAGAATAAGCTTATGGCGAGAGTGGTGCTTGAATCAGAACTTCATGAGGAAGGAAGTATAATCTCCGGATACATTACGAAGGAACTTTTCAAGGAATATAAATGTACCACCATGGATACAGACGGAATAGTAGAACAGCTCAGACTTACGGATGGCGTAGAGGTTGCAATATTTGCATATCAGCTGACTAAGAAGAAAATCAAATTCAGTCTGAGAGCCAAAAGCTATGTTGATGTAAATGTAATTGCTACGAAATTCGGTGGCGGTGGTCACGTCAGGGCTGCCGGTTTTGAAACCGAAGGCGAGTTCGAGGAAGTACTTAAGAAAGTAATCAGACTTGCCAAGAAACAGTTAAAGAAATAGAAAATAACAGCAGCGGGTAAATGCTATGTATGATGGAATCGTAAATATATATAAGGAGCAGGGCTTCACCTCACACGATGTTGTAGCCAAGCTGAGAGGTATTTACGGGCAGAAGAAGGTAGGACATACCGGAACTCTGGATCCTATGGCGGAGGGAGTGTTAATTGTTGTTCTGGGAAAAGCCACTAAGCTTGCAGATATTATCATTTCCCACAATAAGAAATATATAGCTACCATGAGACTGGGTTACAGCACCACTACGGACGATATTACCGGAGAAGAGATAAACTCTGTAAGTCATCAGGAAGTGTCGGACAGAATGGGTGCAGCCGGTTTCGAAGAAGAGGTAAAGGCATGCTTTGAAGGATTTATAGGTAAGAGTATGCAGATACCGCCCAAATATTCTGCAATTAAGGTTAACGGGAAGAAACTCTACGAATATGCCAGAGCAGGCATAGAAGTGGAGATAGAACCGAGACCAATAGAAATATATGCTATTAAGCTTGTAGGTATAGATGCTTCGACGCATGAGATAAGCTTCGAAGTGGAATGCTCGAAAGGAACGTATATCAGAAGTCTTATCCGGGATATGGGTGAAAGACTGGGAACATATGCGACGATGTCAGCACTGCTAAGAGATGAGATAAATGGGCTTTATGCTAAGGATGCCTATAGATTATCAGAGCTGCAGGCATTAAAGGATGAGGAATTAAATAAAAGCCTGGCTGATACTGTGCTTCCTATCGAAAGTGTTCTGGAAAATCGATTATCGGTTTACATAAAACCAGAATATGCTAAACTTCTGTCAAATGGAAACCGTCTTCCTCTGGAGGCTATTGAGTCGATCCATAAGCCGGGAGAGGAATCAGAAGAACATTCAGGTGGAAGTTCAGAAGGCGATTTGGAAAGAACTTCGGAATTGACCTCGGAAGGAGACATTTCTTCTAAGAGTATAAAAGAAGCGGATTTCTTCCTCGTATACTCAGGAAGAGAACTGCAGGCATTATATACCTACGATAAAGCCAAGAACAATTTCAAAGTGTTCAAGATGCTTTAATAAAAAATCTGAGGACATTAAGAGTCGGAATAAGATTAATGAATAAATCTGCAATAACAATTGGAAAATTTGAAAGCTTTCACAGAGGTCACCAGCTTCTCCTTGCTAAAGTAAGCGAGGAGGCTCAGAAGTCAGGAATGGATGCTATCTGCTGCAGGCTGTTGATGCCCGGTTTCAGACTTCTGTCTGAAGAGGAAGAGAATAGATTTATCAGGGACAGCTTTCCGATGATAAGGGAAATCAAGTCCTTCGAATTCACTCCTGAATTCGCTTCAATGAGTCCTGAAACATTTGTTAAGGATATCCTTGTTCGTGAATTAGCAGCCGGTTATATAGCGGTGGGAGAGGATTTCAGATTTGGAAAAGACAGACTCGGCAATGTAGATACTCTTAAGGAACTTGGACTGAAATATGATTTCAAAGTAGAAGTAGTTCCCAAGCTCATGCTGGAGGACGAGGTCGTAAGCTCCAGCAGAATTCGTAAGCTTCTTGAAGAGGGCGAGGTCAGAAAAGCCTCAGAACTTCTTGGTTACAGCTACATGCTCACCGGTACGGTAGAGGGTGGCAAGAAGCTGGGACGTACCATGGGATACCCGACGGTTAACCTTAAGGTGGATAAGTCCAAACAGCTGCCGAGATTCGGAGTATACGCCAGCAGGGTATATACATCCCCTGATGAAACGTATAATGGAATTACAAATATAGGAACAAGACCATCAGTTGATGACGGTGATCATATTACCATAGAAACCTTTATTTATGACTTCAGCGAGGACATATACGGCGCTGATATTAAGGTAGAACCGGTGGCATTTATCCGTCCCGAGAAGCGATTTGATTCAATTGATGACTTGACTAAACAGATAGAAATGGATATATTAAAGGCTGGAGAAATGAACCAGTAGCTCAGTGGATAGAGCAATGGCCTCCGGAGCCATGTGCGTGGGTTCGATTCCCGTCTGGTTCACTTATAAATTTATATAACAGGGAGAATTATTATGGCACGTAATAGAAAAAAAGAAATTAAGCAGAGAAGTATTCTTCTTGCAGTATGGATTGTATTTCTTATTGTACTCGGACTCTTCGGGTATGTAGTATATGAGAAAAGAGATACTGTGAAGGAAGATTTTGGTTTTTCTACCAGGTTTGCTTATCAGACAAATGCCAATCCTGACATAAACGCTCTGATAATTACCTACCTCAGTGCAACAGCTGCAGGCGACCAGGATATCCTTAAATCCTGTGTGACAGACCCTTCTCAGTTTGATGATATGACAAATGTTCAGAATCAGTCCAAGATTATTACTGCCTATAGTAATATCAACTGCTATTCTGTAGAAGGAAAGGATCCTTCAGCTACTATTGTATATGCTGTTGCGAACATTTCCATCGTAAGCATAGAATCAACACCGCTTGATATGCTCGGACCATACTATGTTGTCAAGGAAGATGGCAAATATCTCATTGATAACAGACCTCTGGACGACAATGTTAAGAAGTATGTGGAGAAGGCCGGAAAGAATAAGGATATTCAGGAACTCTATCTCATGGTAAAGGATGATGAAGAGAAGAAGGCTGAGCAGGATCCTGCTTTCAAAGAATTTCTTGACAGACTTGGAAAGTAAAAATCTTTAGAAAGAAGAAAGTTTAGAAAGAAAAATCTTTAGAAAGTTTAAATTTTCATTCAATCAGAAATTGAATTTAGACTAAAAATGGGACGGTAAATATTTACCGTCCCATTGTGTATTTATGATAAGAACATCAGTTTTTCTCAAGGATAGAAGTGTCAATTCCTCTTGGTTCCACCGGTGTAGAGAATACTATCTGAGTCTCTGTTTTACCATATGCCTGAAGCTGGCCTATGAAGTGGTCAAGCTCCTGAGTACTTGGAAAACAAACTTTGATAAGCATTGAATAATTACCGGTCACACAATTACATTCCAGAACATTTGGACAGCTCTCTATGAAAGGATAGAACTCTGCCTTCTGATGTGGCTCAAGTGTAAGATTAATAAATGCGGTGATATGATACCCAAGGGTTATAGGATCGAGGGAAGCGTGATAACCTTTAATGATTCCCTGCTTCTCAAGTCTCTCAATTCTCGCCGAAACAGCGGGCGATGACAGAAATACTTTTTCTGCCAGAAATTTAAGTGGATATCTGGCGTTTTCCTGTAAAAGAGATAGAATTTTAATGTCAATCTTGTCCATGATATGCTCCTGACTGATTATCTTTATTAGCTTTAGATATGCTCTAAAACTTTATATTTGTAATAATCAAAAAGTAAAAATGTGTAAAAACTTAAAATAATTATGCCAATCACTAGGAAATCTTAAATATTATAACTCTAAACGGTTAAAATAGCTACTATTATTTTAATTAATATTTTATTGCTATTTTGAGTGCTTCAAAAGTTTGAAAAATAGAGCAAAAAATGATATATTCATTGAATGATGTAAAATATTAAAGATATACAAGTTGAATGGTATACAAGATAAATTCTGTTTAAGTTAATTATATTTGGATGATAAGATAAATATATGAGTAATGATTCCGGAATCAGAATAAATAAATATATGAGTATGTCAGGAGTTCTTTCAAGAAGGAAAGCTGACGAGGCTGTGGAACAGGGTGAAATCATGATCAATGACCGTGTTGCTGTTCAGGGAGATCATGTATTTCCCGGAGATACGGTTACCTATAAAGGTAAGCAGGTAAGTGTCAGTTCTGCAAGAAGAGTGATACTTGCCTACAACAAGCCTCTGGGTCTGGTATGCACTTCAAAGGATGCTGACAAGGACAGTATTTTCAGAAAGCTGGATTATCCGGAAATGCTATATTATGTAGGACGGCTTGATAAGAATTCCTATGGGCTTCTGCTTCTGACTAATGATGGCGAGCTTGCCAATCAGATACAGAAAGCTCGTAATAATCACGAGAAAGAATACCTGGTTAAAGTTGATAAGCCCCTTACCAGAGAATTTCTGGAGGGTATGACCGCAGGAGTTCCTCTTGAAGAGAGAACTACCAAACCTTGTAAGATTATCAGGATGAAAACGGCGAATGAATACAGCCGCGACACCTTCCGCATCATAATTACGGAAGGGATTAATCATCAGATCCGGCGAATGTGCGAATACTTCGGATACAAGGTGGTATCTCTGAAGAGGGTTCGTGTAATGAATGTAAAGCTCGGTAATCTTGCTCCGGGTGAGTATAGAGAACTGACGGAAGAGGAAGAGAGAATACTGCGTAGTAAATGCAGGTAGTTAGGTTGATTTGAGCAGGTAGTGCAGATAGTCAGGTTGATTTGAGCAGTTAATTCAGATAGTCAGGTTGATTTGAGCAGGCATTTTAATTGATTAGGAAAATGAATGATCCAATGGGGGGATTATGAATAAGATTGATAGAATTAAAGAATTAATAGAAATCCTGGATAAAGCCTCACGTGCGTACTATGCGGAGGATGTGGAGATAATGAGCAACTTCGAGTACGACAAGCTCTATGATGAACTTGTGGCTCTTGAAGCAGAGACCGGAACAATCTTCAATAACAGTCCTACTCAGAATGTAGGATATGAAGTCGTAAGTGAACTTCCAAAGGAGAAGCATCCTTCACCGATGCTTTCTCTTGATAAGACCAAGGAGGTCGATGCTCTGGTCAGCTGGCTCGGAGATAAGGAAGGTCTTCTGTCCTGGAAAATGGATGGGCTTACGGTAGTTCTTACTTATGAGAACGGAGTTTTATCCAAAGCTGTGACCCGTGGAAATGGAGAGATAGGAGAGGTCATTACACCGAATGCAAGAACCTTCGTAAATATTCCCGGATCAATAAATTACAAGGGCAGACTTACCATCAGAGGAGAAGCAATCATTACTTACTCTGATTTCGAAAGAATTAATTCAGCTATCACAGACGCTGATGCGAAATATAAGAATCCGCGTAATCTCTGCAGTGGTTCTGTCAGACAGTTAAGTTCGCAGATTACTGCTGAGAGAAGTGTCAGGTTCTATGCATTCTCGATGGTCGATCCTGATGACACTGAGCTTATTGACAGTTTCGATAATTCCTTCGAGAAAAGATTCGAATATCTGAAAGACCTGGGCTTCGAGACCGTTGAATATGAGAGAGTAAGCGCTGTAACTCTGCCGGCTGCAGTGCAGGAGTTTTCAGACAGAATCCCTCAGAATGATTTTCCGACAGATGGTCTGGTGCTTAGTTTTGATGACATAGCATATGGAAGAAGCCTCGGTACGACAGCCAAGTTCCCAAGAAATGCAATCGCCTTCAAATGGCGTGATGAAGAAGCAGAGACCGTGCTCAGAGAAATAGAATGGAGTCCATCAAGAACAGGACTTATAAATCCGGTAGCAATCTTTGATACCGTTGATCTGGAAGGTACAGACGTAAGTAGAGCTAGTTTACATAATATTAGTTATATTAAAGATATGCAGCTTGGAATAGGAGATAAGATCAAGGTCTATAAGGCTAATATGATCATTCCTCAGATATCTGAGAACCTTACCAAGTCAGGCGCCTTCAGTCTTCCGGAAGCCTGTCCTGCATGTGGAGGGGTTGTAGAGGTAAGACAGGAGAATGATACTGAAACTTTGTGTTGTATCAATCCTGACTGTCCTGCTAAGAACATCAAGCTTTTCTCACTTTTTGTATCAAGAAATGCAATGAATATAGATGGTATGTCTGAAGCAACCATGGAGAAATTCATTGGAGAAGGCCTGTTACATGGCCTGTCAGACATATATCACCTTAAGGATTACAAAGAACAGATAGTTGGGTTGGAAGGTTTCGGAGAGAAATCATTTCTCAAACTGACAGAGGCTATTGAATCCTCACGAAAAGCGGATATGGCTGGTTTTCTGTATGGCCTCGGCATTCCGGGTTTTGGCGTGGCTAATGCCAAGCTTGTGGTAAAAGCTTACAAGAGTGATATAGAAGCTATTATCAATGCTACAGAAGAGGATTTAAAAGAAATAGATCAGGTGGGAGAAGTTCTGGCTAAGGATTTCGTAGCATATTTCCGGAATGAGAAGAATCTGTCTGAAGTTCGCAGTTTGCTGGATGAAATAGAATTTGTAATTGAGGAAAATAACCAGGAGCAGGATCTGGATGGCATGACCTTCGTTATTACCGGTTCTCTGGAAACATACCCCAATCGTGATGCTCTTAAGAAAGAGATAGAAGACAGGGGCGGAAAGGTTGCCGGTTCCGTCAGTGCCAAGACCACCTGTCTAATCAATAATGATATCAATTCTGCGTCATCCAAGAATAAGAAAGCGAAGAGTCTTGGAATTCCTATTATTACGGAAGAGATGTTCATTAATGGGCAATATAGCTAGGAATTAGATTGACAGGCTATATAGCCAGGATACAGATTAACAGGCTATATAGTAATGATGCAGAATAACAGACAATATAGCTGGAAATAGTTTACATAAAGTTATTATTTGACGTGACAGTCATAAGATAGTAATATATTTATCTTATTGAGTGTAATCCTAATTGATTAATTGATTGTTTATTCGATTGATTATAATTTCAGGATTACCGGGAGGAAAAAGAAATGCCGATAAGAATAGACAACGATTTACCTGTAAAACAGATACTGGAGGCTGAAAATATATTCGTAATGGACGAGAATCGTTCCAATAGCCAGGATATCAGACCTATAGATATCCTTATTCTCAACCTAATGCCCCTTAAAGAGGATACAGAGCTGCAGCTTCTCAGAAGTTTGTCTAATACACCACTTCAGGTTAACATAACATTTGTAAGAACAATGTCACATGAGAGCAAGCATACTTCCAAGGATCATTTGGAAAGATTCTACTCTAATTTCCGTGAGGTTAGAAAGCACAAATGGGATGGTATGATAATAACCGGTGCACCTGTCGAGAAGATGCAGTTCGAAGCAGTAGAGTACTGGGGAGAACTTACGAAGATCATGGACTGGGCTTCAAAGAATGTTACTTCTACTATTCATATATGCTGGGGAGCGCAGGCCGGATTGTATTATCATTATGGAATCCGTAAGTATGAGCTTTCGAAGAAGCTTTCCGGAATTTATGAGCATCGTACTATGCATAAGAGTCAGGAACTGGTAAGAGGTTTCGATGATACATTTCTTGCGCCTCATTCCAGATATACCGGAATAGATGCCTCAGCAGTCAGAAATGATTCAAGACTTGTAGTGCTGGCTGATTCAGTAGAATGCGGACCTTACATAATTGTAGGTGACGGAGGTAAGAACATTTTCATAACCGGACATCCGGAGTATGATACCTTAACACTCGATCAGGAATATCACAGGGATCTGGGAAAAGGAATCGAACCGGACATACCGGTAAATTACTATCCGGACGATGACCCGAACAGAGAGCCGGTTAAGTCCTGGCGCTGTCATGCAAATACGCTATATACAAACTGGCTCAATTATTACGTATATCAGAGCACGCCTTATGACTGGACTAGAAGAACGGCGGAAGATAAGTAAAAAGCTAGAAAATTATTCTGTAAATGAGATATCATAAGACTATAGACGAGCTGAATGATGGAG
>CACZPG010000178.1 GCA_902782965.1 uncultured Lachnospiraceae bacterium | reverse complement strand
TCCTGCATTCCTCCGAACCAGACACTGTCCTCATTCAGCTGGATTCTCTCTGTATAAGGATTACCGAAAACCATCCCACCGAGTCTTCCATTACCGACAGGAAAAGCTTCATTCCAATCCTGAGCCGGAGTATTAAATTGAATCCTGTTTATATCCATTTTAACCCTCTTTATAATCACAGCATACCATGATATCCCATGTACATTGATCATCAACTATCAGACATAGCAATGCCCTTCATATCAATAAAAATCCATTGCTACATTTTACATTCTAATGATATAATATAATTTACATTATATCTATTTGAATTTTAATTTTTTTGAGTAATTTTAAGTAATAACGGGTTACAAAAATGAAGAAAAAAATAGCAGTATTTACAACCGGCTGGTGCAGCGAGATTCTGTCGCAGTTTCTTACCGGTGTAATGAGGGAACTGAGGGATGATCATGCAGATCTCTTCCTCTTTCTATGTTATCCGACTTACATCGATTCAGCTGCTATAAAACAGGGGGAAATGAATATATTCTCTCTCCCTGATCTGCATAATTTCGATGGTGTTATCATTTTCGGAAGTGGTCTGGATTTCAAAGATCTGGTAGACAACATAATAGAACGAAGCCGGGAAGCCGGTATTCCTGTGATCATGCAGGGAGCAAGACGTGAAGGTGTACATTATATAGGTTCTGATAACTACACTGCCACTATTGAAATGTGTGATCATCTACAGAAGAAGCATGGTGTCAAGGATATCATCTTCCTGGCAGGAACACAGGATTCTCTTGACTCCGAACTCAGACTCAAGGCAGTAAGGGATTATCTTGAGGCCAGAAATCAGCTGGATTATCTGAAGGAAGTATTCTATACCAAATGGGAGAATGCTGCCGTCACCAGATATATTAATGAATTCTGTAAGTCCGGACGCGAGCTTCCGGATGTCTTCATCTGCGCAAATGACGGACTTGCCATGGAAACCTGCGTTTCCCTGAACAATAATAACTATATGGTTCCTGACGATGTTCTTGTAACCGGTTATGATTTCATAGATGACAGTCAGATATTTGATCCTTCAGTTGCATCAGTTGACCAGTGTTTCAATAAGATGGGACGAGCAGCAGGAAGGGTATGGAAGGCTCTCATTAATGATGAAGAGGTCGAAGAATCATATATCATTCCCTGTGAGTTTATTCCGGGCGAAAGCTGTAACTGCTATGAGTACCGAAACAGCGATAAGATAAGAAGACGTGTTGGACGCGAGAATTTCTCTAAACGTGCCATGACAACCTACTTCAACCGCAAGCTGAATCTCATCGATTCAACTGTGCTTTCATGTCTCTCCTATCAGGAATTTAAGATCAGTCTTCACAGACTTCTGGTGGTGAATCATGATTATGAAGGGGATTCCTTCCACGTACTTCTCGAGCCTAATTTCGGTCTTTCCATTTATGATTCGAATATCAGACTCAGAAATTCCGGCTACAGCAAATACATGGAGGTTCTGTATTCCACCGAGGATGGAGTAAGCTTTGAAGAAGAACATTTCGAAGCATCCCAACTGGTTCCTAATTATTCTCCGGAAGGTCCTAATCATTTATATGTTTTCCTTCCGCTGCATGAGGCCGACGAAGCTTATGGTTATCTGATATTCAGAGACTGTATCGATAAGGTTGAGAACCATTTCCTTCAGACCTATCAGAGCCGTATGGGACTGGTGTTCGATAAGTTCCGCCATGCACTGAGTCTCGATCTCATCAACAAGAGACTGCTGGAGGTTATGAGAAAAGATCCTCTCACAAATGTTAATAACCGACGTGCTTATGAAGACAAGGAGAAATTCCTTCAGTCCGAGATCAATACAGATTCAGATATTAAATTTGCCATTGCAATGTTTGATGTTAATAACCTCAAGCTTGTAAACGATTCCCGGGGACATGATGCAGGTGATGAATATCTCATCAGAGCCTGCCATCTCATATGTGATGTGTTCAAACACAGTCCGATATACAGGATCGGCGGCGATGAATTTGTAGCCGTGCTTTCCGGAGACGATTACATTTATCACCTGGATCGGATTGAGGAGCTCAGAAAGAAAATGAGTCCTTATTCCAATAAGCTCCCTCTTCCGGATAACTATATCTCAATAGCCTGCGGAGTATCGGTATTCAACCCTGATACAGACCGTTCGATTCAGGATATTGTCAAACGCGCCGATGAGGAAATGTATAAGAAGAAAGCATTAATGAAGAAAGAAGCCTCTGTATAACCAGGGGCTTCTTTCGTATTCGGGTTTATTTATTTGTTTATTCTATTTCCAATTAATGATTACCTAATGATTACTGTTTTTATAGATTAAAGCCTTCGATATATAAAATCCGAGAACTCTGCTGTTCCTCCGGGGTCCTTCGTAGAATATACGAATAGTCCGAATCTGGCTCCCGTAAAATGATCCAGTCTGAAGGAAAGCTTATGGGACGGGCCGAATCTTCTCCACTCATCATTTATGAGTATACTGCTCTGAGCTTTATCCTCCTCCTGAGGAGCATTGGCACTATCTTTACTCATCAAAGTTCTGTCTATTCCCGGAAGCTCTATGACTGCATCACTATTTTCAAATACAGCATCAATTCTGACACGAAGTGTGTCTGAATCAAGAGGAAGGAGTTCATTCTCATCCCCCGGTTCCCCGGTAAGGATCCAGGTATCCTCATGACTTATAAAGGATGATGTAAGCGCATATAGCTTCCCGTCTCTTCTGGTTATTCCTGTCCATAGGAAATTACCCTGATATACTGCAAGTCCTGCCACATCTCCTTCTCTTAATTCCGTTCCATCGATAGTCACTTCTCCGCTGCAGCCCGGAAGAGTCATTCTCTGAGTCAGTACATTCCTTGCATGGAATATGTTCTCACTTACCTTGTCAGTAGTAACTCTGAAACTGCCCTTCTCCTTATCCACTTCCATCAGAGACAGCTCCGGCTCATGACTGAACTGCCAGAAACTCTTCAGCCCGTAGCAGCCATATTCCCGCATGTTATAAGGGAGCTTCTCTTCTGCCACATCTGAGTGCTGAGAATCATCGATATCACCTTTTGAAACTTTAAATAATTCAAAATGATTATCTTTGAAATCATCACTTCCATAAAGAGGAGTGTAAATGTTGTCAGGCTTCATGCTCGGCATATTCAATTCCAATGGAACCTTGCCGTCTTTTCCGAAGATTACATTTCCCCCCTCCCAGGTCACAGGAACCACTACAGGAATTCTTCCTATGGCTCCGCAGTCCTGAAATACCACAGAATACCAGTTTCCTCTTCCATCATCTACAATTCCACCCTGGGCAGCTCCCATATGTGGGCGCCCCAGGTCATCAGACAGAACATCTCCGCCGACAAATTCACCCTCCGGTGAATCAGATGAGAAAACCGCCTCTCTCCTCATCCATTCATCTCTTGCGCTATGTATCAGAAACAGATAATATCTTCCGTTAATCTTATAGAAGTGCGAGCCTTCGTAACCCAGCATGGGATTTCCCTTATCGCTGACAATAAGTCTGTGAAGGCCGCCTTCAAGAGGCCCTGTCAGTTCCTTATTGAGTTCCGTAAGATAAATATCAGTATTGCCGTATACTATGAAAACTCTTCCGGCTCCGTTTGGGTCATTCCTGTCATCATCAAACAGAAGAGATGCGTCATGATAGAAACCCTCTATCTCACTCTTCTGCCATGGACCTTCAATATCGGAAGCTCTGTAGAGATAGGTCTTCTGCGTATCATTAGCTACAAAGACTATGTAGAACAGCCCCTCATGATATCTGATGCTTGCAGCCCACATGCCTTTCCCGAAGATATGCTTATCACCGGTCAGAGTCTGACCTTCAGTACTATCCAGCCTGTCATAGACATAGGTCAGATGTTCCCAGTTGATCAGATCATAGGATCTTAAGATTTCGCATCCCGGAAAGAAATGCATGGTGGTAGTGACCATATAATAAGTATCTCCAACCCGGATTACATCCGGATCGGGATAGTCCATTCCAAGTATCGGATTCGTTCCCTGAATCATAATTACCTCCAGTCAAACATGAACCTGAACCAGGACGAAAGTTCATCCCGAATCAGGTTCATTTAGTTCTACATAAATGGATCAGCCGACTATCAGACTGGCAGACTAGCAAATTAGTCAACGAGTTCGGCGTGACCAAACATTGCAGGGTTCATGTAACAGGTTCCTGTGTCGTCTGCCCAGCTCTTGGTTCCTTTTCTGGTTCCGTCGCTTCCTGCATCATTTATCTGAAGCTCCAGGCCGATCATTGTACCTGCTTCCGGAGTTATCTCACTCCATTTAATTGCAGCTGTTATGATATATCCATCATCCGTAGTTACAGCAGATGACTTAATATATTCTCCAAGGCATTTCTCGCCATTAAAGCTCTGTTTATTATTGAAGCTTACACGATACTGCTTGTCGCCGGCATCATATCCACCTGCTCTTGAATTGGTCTCATCGATGAATACCTCGATGGAATCCTGCTGATAATCATCCTCGCTGTCGTCATTAAGGACATTATCCTTAACAGTCATGAGAACATACAGATTAGTCTCATCCCAGAGAAGCTTGGCCGTTCCTTCAGCCTCAGCCCCCTGAACCTTGATATCCAGCGGGATTTCTTCCACATCATCCCAGGCAGCATCAACGCTGTCACCAACATTTACTGTTCCCTTCTTAATCTGAATTGTCGGTCTCTCAACAATAAGCACTGAAGGGTCTACTGATGAAGGATCTACAAATGCATAGAAGGCCGGTTTAGCCTTATAATTTCCATCGAAAAGCAGTGGACACTG
>CACZPG010000177.1 GCA_902782965.1 uncultured Lachnospiraceae bacterium | reverse complement strand
GCATCTCCCGGTTTTGCAAATGCTCCGGAGGTTTTGAAATCATCCTGAAGTTTTCCGATACCTGTTGTAGTGATAAATATCTTATCCACCTGACCTTTGCCGGCAACCTTTGTATCTCCGGCTACTATCTTAACTCCTGCCTCAGCAGCAGTTCTTTCCATATACCCTGCGATTTCCTCAAGTTTATCAAGAGGGAAGCCTTCCTCGATTACAAATGAGCAGGTCATGTAAAGCGGCTTAGCCCCCATACATGCAAGGTCATTCACAGTTCCGCATATACTAAGTTTACCTATATTGCCACCATTGAATTCGTAAGGAGAAACAATGAATCCATCTGTTGACATTGCTATTCTTCCATCTCCCACAGAGAGTACAGCAGCATCATCTGCTGTAAACAGTGGATTTGAGAAATGTGCTTTAAATACTTCCTCTATTAATTCTGAGGTCTGACGTCCTCCGGCTCCATGAGCGAGTGTTACTATTCTATCTGACATTTATTTATCTCCATTATTTATTATATATATTTGTTATATATTTATGATGCAAGATTATGATGTAAGTCTCAAAAATCCTATTACATTGTGTTTAGTCTCAAATCACTTAAGAATAACTGTAATATGCCGAGCAGGCCCCTTCGTTGGATACCATGCAGGCTCCTATCGGATGCTCCGGGGTACAGCCTTTTCCGAACACTTTGCAGTCTGAAGGCTTACATTTACCCTGCAGAACATCTCCGCATCGGCAGGCAGGATTCGGCTTACCTTTTATCTCAGGAACCTTCAGTTTGATTCTTGCGTCAAAATCACTATACTCTTCACGAAGTCTGGTGCCTGACATAGGGATTACTCCGAGACCGCGCCACTCAGAATCACAGGGTTCCATGATTTCTTCCATTATCTTCATGGCAGCAGGATTCCCCTCCGGCTTCACCACACGAGGATAGCAGTTCACAAAATAAGGCTTGCCTTTCCCTGCATTCTCGGCTATCACCGCCAGTGAGGTAAGGAGTTCTGCAGCTGTAAAACCTGTAATAACTCCGGATACACCGTCATGCTCCAGCATATATCTGCAGTCCTTCTCTCCGGTTATTGCATGAACATGTCCCGGATATAGAAATGCATCTGCTGATAACTTAAGTGCCTGATAAGCATTTGGCATGGTTTTATTGGCAGTAAGAATTGAGAAATTGCTTATTCCCTCTTCCTTCGCTTTTCTTACTGCTACGCAGGAGGAAGGAGTAGTCGTCTCAAAACCAACTGCAAGAAAAACTACTTCTCTGTCCGGATTTTCTTTCGCTATCTCCAGACTGTCCAGGGGTGAATAAACTATCCTGATGTCCGCTCCCTCAGGTCTCACTCCGGCAAGACTGGTCTTAGTTCCCGGAACCCTGATAAGATCGCCGAAGGTACATATAATACAGTTCTTCTCTGTAGCAAGATATATTGCCTCATCTATGTATCCTACAGGGGTTACACACACCGGACACCCCGGGCCGGAAATAAGCTCCATGTTCTCCGGAAGAATATTTCTGATACCCAGTCTGAATATCTCATGAGTCTGTGTACCACAGACCTCCATGATTCTGATCTTAGGACCATCATAGCTTTTGATTTTACTGATGGCTTTTTCTATTATTTCATTCATCTTTATTCCTCTTTTTATACATTTTTCGAGTCAGGAAGTTCTACCAGACTTTGACTGATTACGCAAGAAGTGAATTCATGATTTCTTCAGATTCACTATCTTCATCTTCAGTAATTTTGGCTATTGCCATTCCTGCATGTACCATTACATAATCTCCGGGTTCCAGATCATCCAGAAGCTCTGCAGATACTTCTCTGGTTGCGCCGGAAGCATCGATCACAGCCATGCCATCCTTAACTCCTACTACTTTTCCTGATAAACCTACGCACATTTTTAGTATCCTCCAATTTATTTTACTTGAAATAATCCGGCAAGCGCCTGTCCTACAGCCAATCCTCCATCATTCGGTGGAATAAGACTGTGACGAAGCACCCTGATACCGGCTCTTGTTAATATATCTTCAACACCAGCTAACAGAAGTGTATTCTGAAATACGCCTCCCGAAAGAGCTGCTGTTTTAATCCCTGTCTGTTCACTGTATACGATTACTTTCCCGGATATCATTTCTGCAAGTTTCAGATGAAACATAAGTGCCAGTTCCTCTGAGGTTCTTCCATTTAGTTTTTCATTTGCCATGAACCTTACAAGGTCGTTTGAATCTGAGACTTCACTGAGTCCCTGACCATATACTCCGGAACATATTATTTTATCATAATACTTATCTTTATCAAGCTTATCCCCTAAGCTATTCTTCTTTATGTATCTTTCTGCAGCAAACATAAGTGAAGTTGCCGCTTCGCCTTCAAAGGTAGAGCTTCGCCTTATTCCCAGCACAGCACTTACTGCATCGAACAGCCTTCCTGCACTGGTTGACATAACACTGTTGATTCCTGCTGCAGACATTTTTTGAAGAAGGCCATATTCCATATCGGAACAGATACCAAGTCCCTGACAAATGTCATTCCTGCTAAGGGTATTTCCGGTTCTTTCTTCTCCTGTATCTGAAGGTTGAACGTTCTCTTTAGCAAACCCACCAAGTATCGATGCAGCAATTCTCCAGCCTTCCTTAGAAGACATATCTCCTCCCACCTGAATGAAAGGCGCTATGCTTCCAAGTCTATCGAAGCCATCCGTTCTGCAGAGAAGATATTCTCCTCCCCATATGGTTCCATCGGTTCCATATCCTGTTCCGTCAAAGGATACTCCGATTACTTCATCCAGATAACTGTTCTCTGCCATGCACGAAAGTATGTGAGCATAGTGATGCTGAATCTTCATAACAGGAAGTCCCAGAGATTCTGCAACCGTCGTCGTATTATACTTAGGATGCAGGTCACAAACCACCAGAGAAGGATTGGCTTCCAGAAGAGTTTTCATCCTTTCTATAGACTCTTCAAGGGCATTTACGGTTCTTATGTCGGCCATATCCCCCACATAAGCCGAGGGATATATCAGAGAATTCTTCGCGATGGCAAATGTATTCTTCAGCTCTCCTCCGATGGCAAGTACATTTCCTTCAACTTCTCTGTCCAGCATAATGGGCAGTGGTGCAAACCCTCTGGAGCGTCTTATCATATATGGATGTCCTTTATAGAAATCCATAACGCTGTCATCTGCCCTTGTTCTTATGGTTCTGTTATTCGAAAGAACCACATCCGTAAATCCTGAAATTTCATTTATAGCATCCTCATCAGTCCTGCAGATTGGAGCGCCTGAGGCATTAGCACTTGTCATAATAAGACAGTCCGAAATTTCCGGCTCGTCCATATGATCAAAAAGCAGCATATGCAATGGAGTATAGGGAAGCATTACACCGACCTTGGTATTGTCCGGAGCAACTGACGGTGCAAGACTCGAGCCGTCTTTCTTCTCAAACAGAATAATCGGTTTCTGATATCCTGTCAGGTACTCATACATTTCCTGACTCTTTATCTGACACTCCCTCTTAACCGTATCCACATCCTTCATCATAACAGCGAAGGGTTTCATAGGTCGGTTCTTAAGGGTTCGCAGTCTTGCTACAGCTTTCTCATTCTTCGCATCACAGCATAGATGGAAACCTCCGATTCCTTTAACAGCACATATCCTGCCCTCTGTAATTGCTTTCCTTGCTTCGGATATTGCATCATGACCTTTCTCATCGGTAATTACAAGTTTACCTGTGGCTTCATCTCTTCTCAGAAGATAAACCTCCGGACCGCAATCCGGACAACATACGGGCTGTGCATCGTAACGCCTGGTCTCGGGATGAGTGTATTCATATTCACACTCAGGGCACATGGCGAATTGTTTCATACTGGTTCGTTCTCTGTCATAAGGCATGGACTCGAGAATCGTAAGGCGCGGACCACAGTTCGTACAGTTAATAAATGGATGCATGTATCTTCTGTTATTCGGATCATACAGTTCCTTCTTACATTTATCACAAATGGCGATATCCGGTGATACGAAAATATCCCCTGAATCTTTCTCGCTTTCTATAATTTCAAAGGAAGCAAATTCCGGAATATCAATTTCCTTTGTGATGATATTCAGGATAAGTGCTCTCTCAGGCGGGGCATACTCGAGTGAACTGAGAAGATTCGGAACATTATCGCCCTGCGCAAATATTTCTACATAGGAACCTTTATTAGCCACCGTTCCCTTAATATTATTATCAAGGCATATCCGGCTGACAAATGGTCTGAAGCCAACGCCCTGAACTATTCCATATACTCTTATTTTGCTGGTCAGCATCTCCCACTCCTTCTGGTTATATCTATCTGAAATATTCATATAAAGACAAGCTTTTGAATCAATACTCAGGTAGCACGCTCGTGATTTTCTAAATCTTTTGAGATACCTTCTGCGAGTTCTGACTGCTCGGCTGAAACTCGCAAAAATGCCTTTTATAAAGA
Organism: uncultured Lachnospiraceae bacterium; assembly: GCA_902782965.1. Lineage (GTDB taxonomy): Bacteria > Bacillota > Clostridia > Lachnospirales > Lachnospiraceae > Eubacterium_Q. Next base: position 15,007 of record CACZPG010000177.1, on the reverse strand, counting down.
TAATGACTGGCATTTTTGCTCAAACAAGACCGCTCGCAGAGAACTCGCGAAGCTCTCTCTTCAGATTTGACGAAAATCAAGCTATCGCTTCCTGAGCATTGATTCAAAATCATGTCATCTACGTTTTATAAAAGATATCAGGCCAGGGTTTTCCCATCATCCATCGGAATGCCTGATATGGCGAACTCCGGAAATTCCACAAAGCTGCCTTTATAGCCTGCCACATCAAACAGTCTCTTTATATCCGTATCTCCTATCACAAGATCATACTTGTTACTCTCAGCTATCTCCCAGAGCTCATCTTCTCCGGAAAGCATTATATCACCAGTCTCAGCGTACTCTGCTTCCTGCATGAAGAACGTGGCACAGTCAATCGTAATATCTTCCGTTGAATTCTCTGTCATAGCTCTTATATCACTTCTCAGTTCATTTGCAGCGAACTGGGAATGAACGATCAGTACTCTTCTAATATCATTACCAATTCTATCCACGAAGGTTTCAACCGCTTTGGTTACGACCTCAGGAATAAATGGATAGCCAACCTCGTAAGGAATGGAAAATGTATCCTTCAGATATCTGGCAGCCTTAAGACCGGCGGCACTCACCACCAGATTCTTCTGGACATTTCCGGCATATCTGATTGCATCAAGCCCTGTGCCAATTCCATATATAACAGGTTCATTTATCCCATAGCCCTTACAGAAATCCATTAAAACTTCCGACGATGAGTAACCTGTTTCAAGGGGAGTTGCTCCGATTATTCCGACAGTTTTAAGGTCCGGATTCAGTTTCTTCTCTCCACCAGTTGTCCTATCAGTTGTATCCTCAGAAGCAGATGCCTTCGTATTCTCATCTGATTCTTCAGCAGAATCCCTTCCTGCAAACTCTCTGAACAGCTCGTACCAGGCCAGGCTTTCGCCTTCGTCATAGTATCTGGTTCCTATAGCATTTATGGAAATGCACGGAACCCCTGTTTTCTTCTCTGCCATTCTTTTCAGAGCTTTCATATCCGTTCCGATAACGGCAGGAACAGGTGTTGCAATCAGGGCCGTAAAACTGCATTTCAGTTTTTCCTGAGCCTTAGCAAGTTTCTCTATAAGCTTGTCGTCTCTCCCCATTATGGCATCCATATCACGAAGCCCTGCACTGAACACAGCACTCTTCTTTGTAAACCATCTCGGTTCATCAAAACCACATATATTTCCACTACATCCACCTGCATCGCAGATTACGATAAGTCCACCGAGCTCATACAGCACTCCGCTGACTCCCGACTGATCCGGAGCAAATGGTGAAAGATATCTAAGTAATTTCTTCATTTTCTTTTTCCTTTTTGTGGACCGGCATTTTCTACCGGTTCTCCTTCAGACATATTTCAAGTCTCTCGAACAACTTCGTAACTGCGTCATAACCAAAAGGTTCATTATCATCACACCACTCTATTCCCGGTTTATCAGGATGATAATACTGACAATCAGCACCAATGTAGATATCCACATCCTCCTGCTCATAGAAAAGCATAGTCGGAGACATATTGGAATAAATCAGAGTATCCGGACTTATCTCTGCCAGTCTCTTCAGAAATACGAAATTAAGCTCACCTACTGTTGCAAAAACCTCCTTAACCTGGAAGCCTTCCTCTGCCAGCATCAGTGCCATCTCAAGGGCATCACCCTTCTGAATCTCTCCCACGGCAAACTTAAGCCTGCCATATTTTTCTTTGAAACTGTCGATAGTGTTCCTGGTTTCCAGATAATATTTCTCATCATCAAATGTGACTCCCAGAGCCTGTCCCAGCAGTCTATACTGATTTCTGATCTTCTCAGGTCTGTAAAGTCTCAGCATTTCTATAAACGGAATACCCAGTCTCTCCTGAATATCCTGAGCCGCGGCACGGGTTTCAAGATTCAGCACCAGATTAAAGTTCGCCTTTGACAGTTCTTTATACTCTTCAAAATTCTGACATTTTGAAAGTTCACGGATGTTTTTAACTCCTATGGATTTGAGAAGCGGATACAGTTCCGAGCTTTCAAAAAGAGGAGTAAAATAACCAAGGATATTTACATCAGCCGAATTCCTTTTCTCACATTTTTCAAGAAGGGAATAAACAGAAGTTCTGACGGCTGACATAGGCGGAAGTCTTTTCTCTCTGGTAAGTGCATACATGTAACAGGCCACAGAAGGAATTCCTGTCTTCTCCGTCACCTTGCGACAGACTCTTTCCATATCTGTACCAAGAAGCGCATCCACACAGGTGATACATATCATTATTGCAGAGGGATTCTGATAAGGTTCCTCTGAAACCGCCTCATGATTTTTCTTCAGTGCCTCCAGCATTTCCTCGCAGGCCTGAGGTATCTTGGTCAGATGTCTTCCGGTTACTATATCTGTATCATCCAGCAGCTGGAAGAAAAAGCGGTCTCTATACTCCGGCTGTGCCCTGAAAAGGGATGTATTTCTTCCACAGCAGCCCGGAGAAACCAGAAGCATGACTGAATCCGGTACGGCAAGTCCTGCCCTCTTTACTCCAAAGCCTTTAGCACCCGGTGAATTAAATGAAAGTGTAGCCGGTGAGCTGTATATCAGATGTTCTGCATTCTTTAGTTCAGACGGCAGCTTCTCATACCCCAGTTCGCTCAGTTCTTTTGCAGTTTTATAAAATGCATTGTTCATATATATGTCCTCATCAATCAGCATTATCCTCATCGATCAGCATCTGGGCCAGTGCCAGAAATCTCTTGCTGACTTCCAGTTCAGGATCACCCTCAATAACGGTCTTGCCTTGATCCTCGTAATGAATGATATCATTAGTTCTCGGGATATCAGCAACTATTTCAAGGCCTGAGCTTTCAGCAAAAGCGCGTACCTTCTCTTCCTCTCCCTCAACGGCGCGACGGTTCATTACAATACCACGAACCTTGGCATAACTTCTGTCTTCAAAATTCTTAACAGCGGTATTTATATTGTTGGCAGCATACAGTGCCATCTTCTCTCCGGAGGTAACTATGAGAACCTTCTCTGCATAGCCTTCTCTGATGGGTGCAGCAAATCCACCGCACACAACATCTCCGAGAACATCATAAAGTACTGCATCCGGTTTATATTTCTTGAAGAGTTCCAGTTCTTCCAGCAGTGAAAATGTAGTAATGATTCCACGGCCTGCACATCCAAGTCCCGGTGTAGGACCTCCTGTTTCAATACATACCACTCCGCCGAAACCTTCCTTAGTTATCTGATCCAGCGAGGTAGGTTCTTCATCCATTTCCCTCATATAATTCATTACAGGTGTTACAGGACTGCCCTGTAGAAGATTTGCTGTGGAATCCGCCTTGGGATCACAGCCTATCTGTATTACTTTTTTTCCAAGTGACGCAAGGGCTGCAGACAGATTAGAAGTCACTGTAGACTTACCTATGCCACCCTTACCGTAAACTGCTATTTTAATCATTATCGTATCCTTTACTTAGTCGTTTTCAATTTATATTTTAACGTTATTATTTGGATTGTCCTCAGAATTAATATTTGAGTCATCTTCCGGACTTTCAGGTTTTTCAGAACCTTCAGAACTTTTAGGATTTTCAGAATTTTCCATATCTTCATCCGAATCAAAGAACACTCTTCGTTTTGATTCCGGCCGTTCTGTTTTCTTCCATTTGATCTCTATTTCAACTGTATGCTTTTCTTTTCCGGCTTTTAATCCGGCTATTGTGATGATATTTTCCGTAAATGGGAAAATATCAACTTCACTCCTCTTCTGTAATGTATCTGAAAGAAGATATCGATTACCCTCCTTATCATGGCATATAGAAAATATCAGTTTAGGAATTCTTAGCCTGTATTCAAATCTGGTCCAATAATTCCACTCCAGTTCCTCTTCTCTTTCAGGGATTCTGACCAGAATTGTTCTGGCTTCATCGCCTTCTTTCTCCCGATATTCTTTATCCAGATAAATCGGATCAAACTTCTTTCTAATTTTTTTCCCAAGCATAATTTCACTTATTATCGAGTAAGGCAGCGCCCAGACCCCGAAATCCAGGAGTCCCAGAAGAGCCAGCCATTTATAAGGGGAAAGCAGAAAGCCAAGGGCAACAATTATTCCACCCAAAAAAGGTACTCCGGAACTCTTCGTGAAATACACGGTGTAATAACACAGCCCCATAAAGAATAATCCGATACATACGAGCAATATACTTAAAACAATGTAGGCTGTTGCACTATCCATATCTTTTCCCTACCATGATATTTATATAATTCACAGACTGATGCTGCTTCCAATGTAATCCGGCATACTCTTCTCAAATATCCTTCCTGAAAATGCAGTATGCGGAAAATCAATAAATTTCTGAATCTTATCCGGATTATTGCATAGAGGTCTATACAGTGGATCTGCTATCACTATATCCGCTCCGGAAATGTATCTTTCAATATCATCTTCATCAATGGAAATATCATTAATGGAAACCGATTCACCGATTATCATATCAGAAGGAACCAGTTCGCTGTCCGTATCCAACGGGCAGACGATCTTAATATCTGCATCCGGGTTCTCAGTTATGATGGAGGCGGCCAGAGAAGCGGATATTACTGACTCACCTATTATAAGAATACTTTCGGAATCTGCGGTTTCTTTATTGGACCTGTTTGTCTTCTCCAGAATATCTATATATGCCACGCTGCTCTTGCCGGTCTCATAAGCCTCCTGCAGCCGGTTTGCCAGACTTTTAGAGAACTCTGCTCCATAGGGCACACCCACTACATATGGGATACCAAATCTTTCACGAAGTATCCTCGCACTTTCAAGTCCTCCGTAGGAGATAACCAGGTTAACGTCCGCATCAGAAGCCTTCTTTATATCTTCCAGAGAACTGCCCATTGCCAGGCAGGCCTGCTGTTTCATTCCTGATTCTTCCAGCCAGTCTCTAATCGAATCAAGAGTACTGTTTATCGAGAAATCCAAAGGTGTGGCTCCAAGAATATTTACCCGTATTATGTCCTTATCAGTATCTGAAGCCTTATCACGAAAAACAGCAACAGTGTTTTTATTAACTGATGAGGCTTCGCCTATGCAGTAATGATCTGTTATCTTCGCCAGAGCCATGGACACTCCCTGAGTATAATACTGCATTCCATTGGTAGGAAATCCAAAACACGGTATTCCTGTCTCTTCAGATATTATCGAAGATATTGCATCATAATCTGTCCCGGTCATATAAGGTATCGGGGCACCTACTATCGCTATAAACTCAGGTTTCAAACGGGACGCTGTTTCAACGATGTCGTGAATCAGCTTGCTGTCATCTCCCATTATTGCTTCCATTTCTGAAATAGCGGAAATGTAGATCATGCTGTCCATGTCATACCATCTGGGTTCGTCATGAGTCGTATAGGTGGAATTGCAGCCTGAAGCATCGTGCATCACAACCAGTCCCCCCAGCTCATATAATGCTGAACAGACTCCGAATTCGTCAGATGAATATGTCGATGTAAGTCTTACAACCTGTCTCATATACAGCTTTCACACCCGATTCCTTTCATCTGGATCAGGCTCCTCCTGTCTTTCTTCTCACAATATGCTTCTATCATTAATCTGAAGATTTCTGCTATTCCTCTGAAACCGAAATAGCCTCCACTTTCAGCTACATTTACAAAATGATCCGTTCCCCGAAAATATGCCGCTTTCTGCCCCAGTGCCAGCACCGAAACTGATTTCTCTGTTACTGACTTAACTCCTTCAGAACTTCTTACTTCTTCATTTAAACTATCATCATGCACAAATCTCATTTCCGGCTGATTGGTCGGACATATCTTAAGGTCCGGATGAGATATTCTGAGCCTGTCAAACACTACCTTATCGTCAGCCACGAAACTGTCCGTGTAAACTTCCGTCACATTAAACCCTTCTTCAAGCAGCAATGCTGCCATAGAAAGAGGTCTGAAGGTAAATGTATAATCAATAACTATCTCAGTATCTCCGATGATATCCTTCGCCTTTCGAATCTCCTCTTCCATAAGCTTTATATCCTCTGAAAAATCAGGAACCTTAAGCCCCAGGGCTTCCGCCAGCATTCCGTAATCATTCATCAGCTCTGCTTTATCATAGCTGAAGGTAAGATATAGATTCTTCATTCCGAGTCTTTCTTCCAGATCATCCGCTGCCATCTTAACCGACGGTTCATAATAAATATTCAGACCGGATTCAGACATTTTCATATATTCTTCAAAGGTGGTACAGGTACTTATTTCTTTGATCTCAATACCTTCATTTCCAAGCCATTCTCTGAGTTCAGCTTTTTCGTAAAGAGGAAGGTCACTTCCTATCAGGTTAACAGCTTTCTCATTTACTGTATCTGTTTTCTTCCAGGACGCATGCATCTGTACCTTCATCTTCTGATCCGGGGTGACACCACTCTTTCTGAGTGTCGGGATCATATAACAGTCAACGAAGCTGATATCCGGATACTTATTTCTAAGCGTTTCAAAAACATAGTCCTGATCGTAGGCCAGAAAGAAATGCTGGCAGCTGATATAGATCAGCACCACCGGTGGTTTAGGTTCAAGCCTCTCCACAATCTCTGACACTCCGTCGATCATCAGACTCTCCATACCGCCATCCAGGACATTTTCCTCTGAAATGCTTATAGAAGAATATCTGTCCAGTGCATTCATTTCCGCTGCTGTCAGAACAACTCCTCTCAGGCATCCATAGGGACACACAAAGATTTCATGAGCCCCCGGAATTAAGAAGCCCGTATGAGCTATATTCCATGTTCCTCTGGCAGGGGAGCTGTATTCCAGCCCCTGATAGAAGGGAGCAGGAAAACCGGCTTCGGAAATATTAAGTTTTACCTGTGGGACATCGGACAGTCCCCCCGGACGTTTCAACATATTCGGTCTCCTGTTATATTAACTTAGAAAGGTTTAAGAAAGCTTCTGCTTCCTGCCCTGTGGAATCATACTCCATCAGTGTTATTCTCTTCTCATCAGCTTCCTGGATTTTTTCAGACCAGGGGATTTCGGCCACTATTGTCGTTTCAAAATCCTGTGCCAGTTCCTCTACCTTTGAGTTCTCATTCTTAACATTTCTGTGATTAAGAATGAGTCCTCCCAGTGTTGCATAACCTCTTCCTTTGAAACCTGCAAGGGCAGTTGCTATATTAGCCGCTGCGTAAATGGACATATTCTCACCGGAAGTTACTATATAAACCTTATCTGCATAGCCTGCTCTCATTGGCATTGAGAAACCTCCACAGACTACATCCCCCAGCACATCATAAAGCACATAGTCAGGATTATATTTCTCATAAAGACCGAGCTTCTGAAGCTTCTCCAACGCAGTAATTATTCCTCTTCCGGCACAGCCCTGTCCCGGAATCGGCCCGCCTGCTTCAACACACACTATTCCCTTATAGCCTTCGCAGACCACATCTTCCAATGTCATTCCTGCCATGTTCTCTCTCATTACGCTGAGTACTGTAGGAAGCTCTTTACCTCCTCTCAGAGCAATAGTTGAATCTGCTTTGGGATCACAGCCGATCTGAATAACCTTCTTCCTCTGCTCTGTCAATGCTACAGCTATATTTGAAACTATGGTGGACTTACCTATTCCACCTTTTCCGTAAATTGCTATTTTCTTCATCTCATCATCCTTATTAATATGACTCATTTTGTATAATCATAATAGTCGCCTCTGGCAGATACTATCTCATAGCCGATATTCTTCATTCTGTTTGAAAGGCAGCCGACACATACCGCAGCTTCCTCCCCGGTACAGATTTTATTATCATAGAGAAGATATTTCTCCCTTGTATCCACTGGCGAAAGGTTAGGCATAATTACATTTGCCCCGGCCTTAACTCCCATTTCTCTTCCCTGAGGGGAAATGGTACCAAGAGCCGTAGTTGCCGGAATCAGTGCCTTAGGCATCATCAGTCTGAGAAGTCCGATACAGAAAAGAGTCAGTTCAAGTGTTCCTGCCTTCTCATCCTTAAACTGTGTATCGTGGTGAGGTATAAACGGACCTATACCGATCATGTGTGGACCAAGCTCTTTGATAAACAGGAAATCTTCTGCCAGATTTTCTTCTGTCTGATAAGGAGAACCCACCATGAAACCGGTTCCAACCTGATAGCCTATTTCCTTAAGATTGTAGAGACACTGTTTTCTATTAGCCAGGCTCAGAGACTCTGGATGAAGCTTTCTGTAATGCTCTTCATTTGCAGTCTCGTGTCGGAGCAGATATCTGTCTGCACCTGCATCGAACCATTCCTGATACTCTTCTCTTGTTCTCTCACCAATTGACAGTGTAAGAGCGGTATCCGGATATCTGTCTTTTATCATTCTGATAAGCCCGGTGATTCTGTCAGCAGTATTATAGCCGTCCTCACCACCCTGCAGAACGAAGGTCCTGTAACCGATATCATAACCAACCTCACAACAGTTCATTATCTGCTCATCCGTCAGACGAAATCTCTCCACATTTGAATTACTTCTCCTGATTCCGCAATAATAGCAGTCATTCTTGCAAATGTTGGTAAACTCGATAAGTCCTCTGACATATATCTTATTGCCATAATATTTATCTGCTATCTTACGAGCTTCTTGGAAAAGATAGTCAGCCGTTTCTTCATCACGTTCACGAAGCAGTGACACCCACTGTTCTTTTGCAAGGCTTCCGGTATCCCGCAATTGATTTATAAGTTGTAATTTATCTTCCAAATTCATATAACAATCCTTAATTTTATTCCTGAGGCAGTTTCGAATATACAGCCTTGGCTGTAACTCCGGGAAGCTGTCCGATCTTACCAGACATAGAGCTTATTACATCAGCCGGCCCGTCCATCATAATACTCATCAGCGAAATATTCTTCTCTTTATAGGGTACTCCCATTCTGCCGATAATATATCTGCTTCCTTCATGAAGTATCTGGTTCAGTCTCTCCACCGAATCCGGATTCTCAATTACTATCGCAAGAATTGCTACCCTTGTATTTAAGTCTTTTTCCATTTTCCACGTCACCTCATAAGATTAATCATACCCAAGAACTATCTCTGCAAAAAGAAAGCCCTGTGTTCTTAAACACAGGGCTTGGCATTTCATAAAAATACGAACAGCACATATAATAAACAGGAAATCAATAACATCTCTTTCAATGCATAATTCATCTGCTGCTACATTTTCTGTTTTATCTGCCGCCTTCCCTGTCAGGCCTTTCAGCCTTCCCTGTCAGAACTGCATTAAATTTAACATATCAAACGTTTTAATTCAATAGGGAAAATCTTGTTATAATATCGAAAACATTACATCTGTGAATTGAACAGACTCTTGATCTTATAAACTATATCTTCACTATCTGCATTGATTGTAGCCGCCTCATTTATTTCAGACAGTTTTCTCATGGCATCAGTATCTGCATCAGCGGTATAGCTTATTGTATAAACAGGAATATGAGATTCCTCAAGGGCCGGTGAGATAGTGTTCAGACCATAACCCACATTCTGATAACCATCACTTAGCAGGAATATCATCGCCTTAGCATCCGGCTTATCAGCCTTAGCCTTCTCAATCATATCCATTGCTACTACTACTGCATCATAACTTGCAGTAGAACCGTTAGCTGTCAGACCGTTTATTCCGCCCTGGAAGTAAGCCTTCTGATTCATGTCGAATTTCTCTATCGGTACTTCAATGGTTACATCGTCACTGTAGCTTACAAGACCAACGTAATTATTCTCATTGATGTACTGCATACCGTTTGACAGTGATTCCTTCAGCTGATTGATTGGATCACCAAACATACTTCCACTGCAGTCTGCTACGAATACAGCTATGATATCCTTACCATTATCCTTATTGGACTTATACATTTCCAGAGCCTTATTAACTTCAGAACCTGTGAAGGATACATTTGTCGTATAATCATCATTAGCATTGAAGCCGTATTTTGTCGCTATTCTCTGGCTGCTATCATCCATAAGATATGTGTTAATCTTATCAATAGCATCCAGCTCAGCGTCGTTAAGATACTCTTCATTTACTACATAGAGAGGATTATCGTGACGAACACCGAAAGGAACGAAATCATACATCTTATTGATGTTAGGTTCATTAGTATATGTCTGATACTCAAGAATCATTCCATCCAGAGTACCCTTCTGTGCACTGTCTCTCATCTGCATTGTATTATAGGCAACGAAAGGTATATTCTGCTGGAACTTGGTGAAACTCTCGATACCAGCATCTGAGAACATATTATCATCTCCCATTTTCAGAATTGAGAGAAGCAGATTCATACCTGTTGAACTGGTCTGCGGATTGGTATAACCGATATTAATCTTACCATCCTGTACAGCCTTGATAATGTCCTCAAAAGTTTTATATTCACTGTTCTTATCTATAAGCAGTCCTGCAGTATTTCCTACAAGTCTGTCATTCTTTACTGTTACGCTTCCACCATTAGCATTTACATATTCACCCCAGAGATAATTTGATGGAGTGAAAAGCTGTGGAGTATGTTTATTGGAAATAATGTAATCAGCAGCAAGACCTGAGGAAACCGATCTTACGGAAAGACCAATTGTTCTTCCGTCATCAGTAGTCACGCCTTCTCTGTTGAAATTCTCAGCTACATCAATAAGCCATGCTTCATAGTCCTTGCCGGCCTTTTCAGGGGAGGTCATGATTTCGATATTTACATCAGCATTAGCTGTCACTGAGAGAGGATATTTAGATATTTCCGGAAGCTCATCGAAGAGTGTATTATCATCCAGAGATATGGATGCCTTCACCGGAGTCTTCTCTTCTACCTTAATATGCTTCAGCATGGATTCTGTAGTCTTTCCCTTTGATGAAGTTTTGAAAAGTGCAAGTATTCCAAGTACAAACACTATGATCACAGCAAATACTATGCCTAAAACAACTGCAACATTTGATTTTTTCATGAGCCAAGAGCCCCCTTTCCTGTTTCTCTCATTTTCTCAAGTGCATCAATCATATCATCAATCTCTCGTGTATCATAATCGAGAGCTGTATCATCATATGTTACTGAAAGCTCTATGAGCTTATTCATTCTATCCAGCAGATGCTGGGAATCATTACATACGTTACGAACATACCCGGAATCTCTGCCGGAAATGTAATCGAAGGTCTCAAGATATTCTGAAACATTTGTTATATTTCTGACTATCTGATTCTCTGTAAGCAGGAAAAGTTCCCGTACCTTACTGTCACTATCCATTGCATAAATATAATTCTCTCTGGTCTGAAGACTATCCAGTACAGTCAGAAGAATTTTTCTTTCATTAACGAAGAATTTGGTATTTCCCGCTTTTGCAAGCCTGCTTCTTACATCAGTAATTTCTCTCTTCTTCTCTATCTTATCTTCCTTAACCACCGTCATATTGGAATATATGGTAAAAGCTGCCCAGCCCATTCCAAACAGAAGTGTTATCAGGTTTGTAATAAGCACCATATTCGACCCGGAATCATCATGATCATTAAACAGCAGTCCCGTAACGAATCGGAAAAGAATAATCATTGCCAGAATGACCAGATTCACAATATTAACTTTTATAAGTTTTCTAACATTCATATGCGAATCCCCTCATAATGTCAGAATTTCCAACCCCATTTTCTGAAATATATCAGAAGTGATCTGATGAATCTGAAGAATGCCTTAGCGCTGTGTGTGTTCTCACGATTCCAGTGATGCGTTGCCTCAGCATAGGGATAATAAACAATCCGCTTTCCATCAGCAAGTACCTTCCGTGACAGATCCGAATCTTCACAATAAAGGAAATAATCACTGCTGAAGCCTTTTATCTTCTTCAGGTAATCTGTCCTTGCTCCGAAGAAACAGCCCGTACAGAATTCTATGTCCGTAGGGTCTGACAGCTTCTCATCCTGCCTGGAATACTTCTTTCTCAGCCATTTGAATCCGGGAAGATTTCCTATAAATGAGAACCTTATGCTGGGCCCATACTTAGGAATAGGCTGCTCTGTTCCGTCAACACTGAGTATTTTCGGAGTGATAAGTCCGATGTCAGAATTATCCTGCAGATATCCGGCAAGTTCTCCCAGCACATCCTCTTTCATATATATATCCGGATTGATCACGAAATGATAATCCGACCTTACTCTCTTTATTATATAGTTATGGCCATGGCCAAAGCCCTTATTCTCTTTTGCAAATATAACCTTAATCCTATTACCATAGGTACTAAGTATTTCCGGTGTGATATCGCTCGAGGCATTATCATATATATACAGCCTGAAGCTGTAATCCTTTCCGGATGCCGACTCAAGAATGGACGATATACATTTGTCTATTGTATCGGAATTATTATATGTAACTATACTAGCTGATACTTTCATCTATTCATCCTCAAAACCTTCAAAAATGAGTCAAAAAGAAATCCCTTTTGACTCATCAGCACCAGAGCATCTGTACGGCTTTCTTAATAGCTCCATTCTTGAAGATACCATGTTTCTGGAAGAATTCGATTCTTTCCATTTTACCTGCCATGATCAGATTGGAATAATCCCTGAGCAGTTTAACTCTTTCCTCGCCACCTGCTGCTCTGATCTCATTTTCATATCTCTTAAGAATATAGCCCGCCTGTCTGTAGCTCAGATCCATATCCTGAAGAAACTTGTCACGCCCTTTTTCCAATCGGTTTTTGTATTCAGAAGCACTTCCCGAAGCATGGGCTCCTACCACATTTCCGGAATGCTGTCTATATCTGATAAGTGCTTCATTCAGAAATGCCACCTTTCCGACAGCTGCAATAAGCACAGCAGCATAATGATCATGCATAAGTATCATTTCACTGGAAGGTGCCTGTTTAAGAAGATCTGCAGCCGCTCTGTTCAGCATCATGGTACATCCCGTAACAGTATTCTGAATCAGAAGCGTTGTAAGCTTATCCTCTCTGGGCAGATTCTGATACGCATAGAAAGACGAAGCAGTTTTTCTCCCTTCTTCATTCATAAGCGAGAGATCTGTATGCACCAGAATCGGTGTATCCTTACCATATTTCTCTTCCTGTTTCTTCATGAAATGATAGGTAGCTTCTGTCTTTCTTCTATACCACATATCATCCTGATCAGAAAACATAACATATTCTGAGGAGGAAGTCCTGAGCAGTCGCATAAAACACGCCGCCGGTGACCCGGTTCCTTTTCTGTCATCAAGAACTGTAACCTTCATCGGATTCTGTCTTTTCTGTCTGTAATAATCCAGTCTGTTACTGATTATTTCCATCGTCCTGTCTGTAGAACCGTCATCTCTTATGATCAGCTGAAGTTCTGTATTCAGGTTATCTCTATCCTGAGTAAGAAGAGATTTAAGCTGTCTGTCAATATATTTCTCACCATTATATGTGGCTAGCAGAATGTCAATCATATATTATTATATTCCCCCATATGACATTTTTATTATGGAACAATAGTAATGCGTTATAACAGATCTTCTGCGTAACGCTCCATCTTCTCCTCGATTTTCCTGTCAAAGGCTTCCGTCGAATCCTTCTTGAAGATTACGATGAGAGTCTGGAAAATAAGTTTTATATCAAGCCAGAAACTGTATTCTTCTATATACATAAGATCCAGTATAAGCTTATCCTTCGGTAAGGTATTATACTTACCGGCTATCTGCGCATAACCTGTAATACCTGCCTTAACCCTGAGTCTGTATTCAAATTCAGGAAGAGCATTGGTATAGTTAAATATATTTGCGAGCATCTCAGGTCTTGGTCCTACTATAGACATATCACCTCTAATAACATTCAGAAACTGAGGTATCTCATCTATTCTGAAACGTCGCAGAATATTTCCGACCTTTGTGATTCTCTCATCATCCACAACCGAGAGATAGTTATCTACATTCTCTTTCATGGTTCTAAGCTTGTATACCGCAAATATCTTACCGCCTCTGGTAGCTCTGTTCTGTTTGAAAACAATCTTGCCTCCATCTTCAATCTTAATTGCAATAGCAGCAATAAGAACTATAGGAGATGTAAGTATAAGCGCCAGAACTGACAGCACTATATCGAAAACTCTCTTAAAGAATTTCTGTTCTGCAGTAAGACCCATAGATGAAAACTCAAGAAGTGAAACATCATCCAGAATAACATGATGAGCATTTACCTCAATGACATCAGCCATTTCCGGATTGATATAAACATTCTTCATATTCTGATAGCAGAATTCAACTATCTGTGTACGTTCCTTTACCGGAACATCATAAACAAAAACAGTATCATATTTAGGAATTATATCTCTGAGAGATTCATTCCTGTAATCTATATTTCTGCAGATTCTGAACTGAAGCTTATATTTCTTGATACATCTGCTGATTTCCGTAAGGGAACGCTGAGAGGATGTAATGATCAGACATTTCTCCGGATCATATATCTTGAAGTATACCCAGTTACCACCATACACTGCAATCTCGATAAGCAGCACCTGAAGGGCGCAGATAACAAGAAGCAGCCACGGCTGTTCCAGGGTAAATCTGGTATTGTTATGATCATTGGTATTCATGACCATAAGCATTAGATATGCTACAAGATTTGTCATAAATGCAGCCAGAGAAAGCGAAATAACTATAGGCTTGCTCTTTCTCTTGCCTATATCATAACCGCCATATATCTTCAGGAAAAGATATCCGGAAATAAAATAACTCAGCGTGGTAACCGCCGCGGTTCTGGATATAGTAAGAAGCTGCCAGTTTCTGATGGCAAACAACCTGTAGAACGACCAGTATATCAGAATGTATATAATTATCTTAAACAGTAGAACTATAAGGTTCTCACACTGTCTTAGTTTTTCTTTCATATCAATATATACCTTTTTCAGCACATAGATATATGGATTATAAAACAAATGAACAAAAATATCAAATATTGCGTAAATGAACTTCAGAAGAACAAAGAGTGTCGCTCGCGACACTCTACGCGCGAGGCGTGTGTTGCCAACGGCAACTATTAACCTTACACGCCGAGACGCATC
>CACZPG010000176.1 GCA_902782965.1 uncultured Lachnospiraceae bacterium | reverse complement strand
TAAGATGCTCAGATTATTCTTCTGGTGTGGATTATCTACAACCTTCTGGGGATTTATGTTTGGAGGCTTCTTCGGAGATGCAATAGATGTGATTGCCCATACATTCTTTGGAGTACCGGAAACTCAGGCGGTTCTTAAGCCTCTGTGGTTTGCTCCACTTGATAATCCAATGAGACTTCTTATATGGTGCATGTTATTCGGAGTAATTCACTTATACGCAGGACTCGGAA
The DNA here is from genome assembly GCA_902782965.1 of uncultured Lachnospiraceae bacterium. Classification (GTDB taxonomy): domain Bacteria; phylum Bacillota; class Clostridia; order Lachnospirales; family Lachnospiraceae; genus Eubacterium_Q. The sequence goes on along the minus strand of CACZPG010000176.1, from coordinate 3,852 downwards.
TGAAGGGCTATGAATATCTTAAGAGTAAGGATGTGGTTGGGTTTATCTCAGATGTACTTGCCTGGTATCTGTTCCTTACAGGACTTATACTCATGCTTCTTCCGACACAGATTTTCGCATCTATAGCGCAGATGCAGTTTAACTTCCCTGATTGGATGAATGTTCTTTCGAAAGCTATTACGATAGTGGGACTTGTTACTATCGTATTAATGTCCGGAAGAGCTAATAAGAATTGGGGACTTAGAATTGCTCTTGGTGCTTATGATATATATGGAGTTACCTCGTGGTTGTCTGATGTTCTTTCATATTCAAGACTTCTTGCGCTGGGACTCGCTACAGGAGTTATAGCAAGCGTTATCAACTCCATGGCTACAATGCAGGGCAAAACCGTATTTGGTGTTATTATATTTGTCATAGTATTCATTGCGGGACATACCCTGAATATAGCTATTAATCTTTTGGGAGCCTATGTTCATACAAACAGGCTTCAGTATGTAGAATTCTTTAGTAAATTCTATGATGCAGGCGGAGAACCCTTCCGTCCGTTTAACAGAGTAAATAAGTATATAGAGATAAAGGAGGATTAATCTTATGTCACTCGGTTTTACACTTGCACTTACAGGTGCAGCACTCGCAACAATTCTTGCAGGTATAGGTTCTGCCTGGGGAGTAGGAAAGGGAGGTCAGGCTGCAGCAGGCGTTGTCAGCGAAGATCCGGCACAGTTTGCTAAGGTTCTTATTCTTCAGCTTCTTCCTGGTACACAGGGTATCTATGGACTGCTTGTTACATTTATCACATTATCTAAGATTGGTCTTCTTGGTGGAAGTCCTGCAGATATTTCTACACAGCAGGGACTCTGTATACTCGCTGCTTGTCTTCCTATTGCAATAGTTGGACTTATCTCAGCTTATCATCAGGGTAAAACTTCTGTAGCTTCTATCGGTATCGTTGCAAAGAAACCTGATCAGTTTGGTAAGGCTATGCTTTTCCCTGCAATGGTTGAGACTTATGCAATCCTTGCACTGCTTGTATCTATCTTAGCTATCTCTAATATCAACGTATAAGAGAGGTGCGGATATGGCAGGAATTGAGAAAATCACAAACGAAATAAATCTTGAAGCTGAAAAGGAAGCCGCAGGAATTATTGCTGATGCAGAGAGAGCTGCAAATGCACTTAAGGAAAAGGCAGAGAAGGAAGCTGGTGAATTCTCAGATGCTGCAAATGAAAGAATTGACAGAAGAGTCGCTGCTGAGAGGAAGAAGATTGTATCTCAGTGTGAACAGATAGAGAAATTAAGATTATTAAAAGCTAAGCAGGAAATCATCGAGGATACTCTTCAGAGTGCTAAGGAAGAAATGCTGGCACTTGATGATAAAGCTTATTTTGACAATATTCTTAAGCTTCTTGAAAAAGCTGTACAGAAGGACAAAGGTTTCATGTCCCTTAATAAGAAGGATATGGAAAGAATTCCTCAGGACTTCGAGAAGAGCATTAATGCAGTTGCTACAGCGAATGGCGGTACTCTTGAATTAGCAGAGGATCCGGTTAATATAACAGGCGGTTTCCTGCTTAAATATGGAAATATAGAAATCAATTCTTCGATTGATGCAATATTTGAGGAAAGAAAAGAAGAATTAGTTGATATAGTTAATAATGTTTTATTTGGTACGGTATAAGAGATAGGGAGATTATAAATGAAAGATGCAGATTATATCTATGCGGTTGCCTGTATTCGTGCCAAAGAAAAATCACTCCTGACAGATGCAGATATCCAGACTATGGTAGGAATGAAGAGTGAGAAGGAAGTTCTCGCATATCTTACTGAAAGAGGATGGGGAGATGGATCTGCAAATGCTGATATGGAAAAGGTCCTTGCGGATGAAGAAGAAGCTCAGATGAAGCTTCTAAGAACTCTCGGAGTAGATGCGGAGATCGTTGATTCTTTGTTTGTTCAGGAACTTTATCATAATCTTAAGGCTGCTATCAAGGAAATATGTACCGGACGTGATGATACAGAAGCTTTCTATGATCATGATAAATATGGAAAAAATGAAATGATTTCCATAATTCGTGATAAAGCTTTTGAAAAGCTTCCTGATCAGATGCAGAAGGTTGCAAAACATGGTCTTGATGTTATGTTAACTACCAGAGACGGTCAGCGTCTGGATGTGTTAATTGACAGGGCGTGTCTTGATGATATTGAACATACAGCAGCAACAACAAAGGATAAATTCCTGAAGAATTATTCTGAAACAAAGGTTGTTATAGCTGATATCAAGATTGCCGTAAGATCAGCAGATACCAGAAGACCTCTTCAGATGATTGAAGAAGCTCTGGCACCAAACAGGACATTTGATGTAAGAAGACTTGCCGCAGCTGCTGCAACAAGTCGTGATTCTGTATATGAATTTCTTGAGAGAACAGGATATAAAACCGCTGTTGAAGCTTTGAAGGATTCCTTCTCAAGCTTTGAAAAATGGTGTGATGATTATATCATGAGTACTCTTATGGACCAGAAGACTAATATTGAGTCCAGCGGACCGATAGTTGCTTTCTATCTGGCCAAGCAGAATGAAATCAGAACTGCACGTATAATTATGACCGCTAAGGCTAATGGTTTCAGTGAAGATGTGATTTCAGAAAGGGTAAGGAAAATGTATGGATAGTGAGAATAAGATCGCAGTATTAGGTGATTATGACAGTATCTATGGATTTGCTTCCCTCGGACTGAGTATTTTTCCGGTAGAAGGAGAAGAGGAGGCTGTTAAGACTCTTCGTAATCTGGCAAATAGTGGATATGGAATAATATATATTACAGAAGAAATGGGTGTCATTTGTTCCAAGCAGATTGCTAAATATAATGACGTAATGACACCGGCAATTATACAGATACCCGGAGTTAAGGGAAATACAGGAGATGGAATTATGGCTGTCCGTCGTTCGGTAGAGAAGGCAGTCGGTTCAGATATTCTCTTCGGGTAATTAAAGAAAGGAGACTCTCCATGGGAGTAGTTGGAAAGATTAAAAAGGTAGCCGGACCTCTTGTTATTGCTACAGGCATGCGTGATGCTGATATGTTCGACGTTGTGCGTGTTAGTAATGAAAGACTTATCGGTGAAATAATCGAGATGCATGGTGATGAGGCATCAATACAGGTTTACGAGGAAACTGCAGGACTGGGACCCGGTGAGCCGGTTGAGTCTACTGAAGTACCGCTTTCAGTTGAACTTGGTCCTGGACTTATGGGTTCTATCTATGATGGTATCCAGAGACCTCTTACAAAGATTATGGAAGTTACCGGTGGTAATCTTCTTGCCAGAGGTGTTGAAGTTCCATCTCTTGACAGAGAGAAGAAGTGGGATTTCGTAGCTACTGCAAAAGCTGGTGATAAGGTTGTTGCCGGAGATATTATTGGAACTGTTCAGGAGACTGAGGTAGTTACTCAGAGAATAATGGTTCCATATGGTATTGAAGGAACGATTAAGAGTATTGAAAGTGGTTCTTTTACTGTTACTGATACAGTCGCAGTTATTGAAACAGCCGATGGTGATAAGGAAGTTATGATGATGCAGAAATGGCCGGTTCGTAAAGGCCGTCCTTATCAGAAGAAGCTTCCACCACGTCAGCCGCTTATAACAGGTCAGAGAGTTGTTGATACTTTCTTCCCTATTGCTAAGGGTGGTGTTGCGGCTGTTCCCGGCCCCTTCGGTTCCGGAAAGACAGTTATCCAGCATCAGCTTGCTAAATGGGCAGATGCTGAAATAGTTGTATATATCGGTTGTGGAGAACGTGGAAATGAGATGACTGACGTTCTGAACGAGTTCCCTGAACTTAAGGATCCTCGTACAGG
>CACZPG010000175.1 GCA_902782965.1 uncultured Lachnospiraceae bacterium | reverse complement strand
TCTGACACTTTCAGTATCAGGGTTTTTTATCATTTCAAGACAGAACCGTATTATCATGGATTCTGAGATTAAAAACTCTGTTACTGAGAATAATCTGATCGAATCGGCACTTGAATACTCACTTCTTGATGTAATTAATGATGCCAATACCAATATATCAGCAACACTTCCCACTCTTTCAGCAAGAATTGCTTCGGGAATGCTGGCCTCTAATACCAGTCTTTATATAACCTATGATTCAAAAATTGTCTTCACTTCAAACGCCAACGATACTTCTCCCTCCGGTAAGCTTACCAAGAGCACTTCCTTCGGAAAGAAATATCAGCTGGTGGATGAACATGGAAAACTGTTTATCTATGTAGTTTCCTCCGTATATATCAACGAGAAAATCATTAATATAATTACTAAAAGAAATATTACCAGCACAATGTCCATGATCAATAATAACATATCTCTGTTCAGGTTCTTTATCGTGGTTATTCTGCTGATATCAGGTCTCATAGTTTATATCACAAGTATGCTGCTGACCCGGCCTCTTGAGAAGTTAAATACAGTTACTGATCAATTCGCCCAGGGAAGTTTCACCACGAGAAGTGATGTAAATTCCAGGGATGAGATTGGTCTTCTTTCTGATAAATTCAATCATATGGCAGACTCCGTTGAGAATCATATCGATGAACTGAATGATATGCTTCATCGTCGCGATCAGTTCGTTGCAGACTTTACTCACGAAATAAAAACACCCATGACTACGATAATAGGCTATGCGGATACCATCCGCTCAGTAGAACTCTCAAGAGAAGAGGAAGTTACTGCTGCGAGCTACATTTTCTCAGAAGGAAAACGTCTGGAACAAATGTCCTCCCACCTGTTTGATCTGATATATCTCAAGGATGGCAAGATTCCTAAAACTCTGGTGAGTACTCAGGCTCTGGGAGAAGCTGTTATTGAAACTATGCTTCCTTCCCTGGAAAAAGCCGGGCTCACCCTGGATTATTCCTTTGAAAATGCAAATATATTATGTGACAGTACACTCATAAAAACCGCGTTTATAAATCTTATTGACAATGCAAGGAAGGCATCTTCTGCAGGAAGTTCAATTACTTTTACCGGTCAGATTATTACAGATGAAATAGGAAATCCAAGATCCTACAACTATATAGTAGAAGATCATGGAATAGGTATTGCAAAGGAAGATATTGACAGAATATGTGACGAATTCTTTATGGTAGATAAATCCCGCTCCCGAAAAGAAGGCGGCGCCGGTCTCGGAATGTCGCTCGTATCGGCTATCCTGAAGGAGCATGAAGCAGTTCTGAAGATTGACAGTGAACCGGGAGTCGGAACAAAAATGTCAGTTATTTTACCAAATTGTACTAAAGCTGAAGAATACTGATGAATTACATGATGTAGGAGTCAAAAATAACTTTTGACCCCATAGAATTAGGATTATATATATGAAACTACAACGCATTAAAAACATAACACTTATAGTTCTTGCCATCCTGATAACAGGAGGCTCTATCTGGCTGCCCGGATATCTGATGAAGAAGAACAATAATGAAATGCTTTCTGATATCAAAGAGGTTCCGGCCGAATATTACAGCGGGCCTTCTGAAGCAATAATCAAGAACGCCTCCAAGCAGCTTACCTACGAGCAGTGTCTCCAGCTTATTCTGGGAAGCTGGGAAAGCACAACCTCCGAAACCAGTGAAGAATTCTGTAATATTAATGAATTCGGAATCAAGACCATACTTACTACAAGAGTAGAAGATCTCTATGCCAAACACATCTATCCTGTAACTCTCTCTTCAGGTATTGATAAATGGTATTCCTGGTCTGCTACTCCCTACAGAGCTATAGATACAACTTTCAAAACTTATGCTGCCATTTATTGGGATATACGTTTTTTCAAATATGACGGTTCAGAGAAGCATCGCTTCATAGTTTCAGAATCCGGAGACATCCTGTATGCTGAAGGTCGTTTCGATGACCGGGCAGTCCTGGGTAATTTCACCCCAAAAACAAGCAACAGTTCTTATCTGTTCTACTATTACGGAGAATATCTGAATACGATTCGTTCTACGGATAATCTCAGAATTATTAACCACAATTCAGAAACAACCTCCTACAGGACATCTACCGCTACCGATGCAGAAAAAGAAAAACTGGACACAGCAGCTGCATCCAGTTTTATTGATGATTTTCAGGCATTTTCTCCTGACAATGTTTTCTTTATTTCACAGGCTACGGGAAATGCCAAGCCAATGGATTTCTATGCATCTTATCAGAAGACAGACCATTCCTATAAGATTCTCCTTCTGCCTAAGGACTAAGCCCGTACTATAGCGGTCTAATATGCTCTTCCAAAGTAAACCATCTTCTTGGCAGGCTTACCACAGCATACACAGACATCGCTTAGACTTTCCTGCTCAAATGGCATACATCTGGTAGAAGCACCTGTCTCAGCCTTGATATTCTCCTCACATTCAGTCTCTCCACACCACATAGCCTTAATGAAACCAGGTCTGTTCTCTATAGTATCCTTAAATTCATCCCAGGTCACAGCAGTATAAGTATGAGAATCTCTGTGAGCACGAGCAGTCTCCAGCATATCTTTCTGGATTGTTTCAAGCAGCTCAACCACCTTGTTCTCCAGCTCATCAATGGAAACCGTCATCTTCTCACCGGTATCACGTCTTACTACAACACACTGATTATTCTCTATATCACGAGGTCCGATCTCAACTCTGAGCGGAACTCCTCTCATTTCACATTCAGCAAATTTAAATCCAGGTGACTTATCTGTTGCATCTACCTTGACTCTTGAAATTGCAGAAAGTCTCTCACAAAGTTCCTCTGCCTTCTCAAGAACTCCTTCCTTCTTCTGCTGGATAGGAACTATCATGACCTGAACAGGAGCAACTCTTGGAGGAAGCTTGAGACCATTATCATCGCCATGAACCATAATTATGGCACCTATAAGTCTGGTAGTTACTCCCCATGAGGTCTGATGAACATATTTCAACTGGTTATCTTTATCTGTAAACTGAACACCGAAAGCCTTTGCAAAGCCATCACCGAAATTATGTGAGGTTCCGGACTGAAGGGCTTTTCCGTCATGCATGAGTGCTTCTATTGTATATGTAGCAACCGCTCCGGCAAACTTCTCCTTCTCAGTCTTCTGACCCTTTACAACAGGAATAGCAAGAACCTCTTCACAGAAATCTGCATATACATTTAACATCTGGATAGTTCTCTCCTGAGCTTCTTCCTCAGTTGCATGTGCAGTATGACCTTCCTGCCACAGGAATTCTCTGGAACGAAGGAAAGGTCTTGTCTCCTTCTCCCAACGTACTACAGAACACCACTGATTATATACCTTAGGAAGATCTCTGTAAGAAGTAATATCCTTCTGGTAGAAATCACAGAAAAGTGTCTCTGAGGTAGGTCTTACACAAAGCTTCTCCTGCAGCTCATTAAGTCCACCATGAGTAACCCAGGCAACCTCAGGTGCAAAGCCCTCAACGTGATCCTTCTCCTTCTGAAGAAGTCCTTCAGGAATAAGCATTGGAAGATATACATTCTCAACTCCCGTTGCCTTGAATCTCTCATCCAGCTGCTTCTGAATCAGCTCCCAGATGGCATAACCGGCAGGCTTAAGAACCATAAAGCCCTTAACACTTGTATAGCCTGTAAGATCAGCCTTAACAACTGTATCTGTATACCACTGCGCAAAATCTTCTTCCATGGAAGTAATTGCTTCTACTTTCTTGTCTGCCATAGTATTTCCTCTTTTCAATAATATTATGATATAGGCGCCAGAGAATCCTCTGTTACCGAAATTATCAGATATTCTATCACACTATCTGTATATTTAAAAGCATAAAACAAATATAAGCTTTTGTTCAAAAAAAATATAATAATTCATTTATGGAAAAACTAGTACATAAATTCTATCTTCTCATATATCTTACTAAAATCTATCTTGCATTCTCCATTCCAGATATTTACCGGAATAGTATCTTCAAAGCTATATTCATCAGGATCGGAAGACTTCTTGAAATAATACACAAATACCTTCTTATCGTCAGGAACAATGATCCAGTATTCACGCACTCCTGCACGTTTGTATTTAACCAGCTTCACTATAAGATCCATAAGAAAATTGCTCGGAGATAAAACCTCCACAATTAAATCCGGTGCTCCTACCACCCTTGCTTTAGTTATTTTATCTCTATTACATACCACTAAGACATCCGGCTGAACCATAGTCCGGTTATCGCAATCAAGCTGTACATCCGTAGGAGCAACAAACGGAATACATTTCCCGTTGTTCTTATCAATATAATTAGAAAACAAATGTCCCAGTTCAAGTGCAATCCTCTGATGAACCGTCGTCGGGGCTGCCATATCATAGAATTTACCATCTATCATTTCTATTCGTGCGCCTTCCGGAAGAGCCATATAGTCCTCAAGAGTTTTATCAGCATTACTCGTTTTAGAAGTTTTATCCACATTTATATTTGCCCTGTATGACATTGATTCATGTACTTCATCAGAAGAGCCGGCAGCTTCGCCCATTCTTCTGTAATGATATGTCTTATCTGTGTTCTCAAAAATACCGGAAAGAGCCTGCATGGTTTCATATCTTGGTGCTTTTGTCTCTCCACTGAATATCTTCTGAACTGTCCCGACAGGAACTCCCGACAATTCAGCTATCCTGTTGTTTGAGTAACCAAGTTCCTTCTTCTTCGCCATCATCTGTTCAATAGTCATTATAAAACCTCCTTTGCAAATAATTATACTAATTCTGCAAAAAGAATTAGTGTTTATCCATATAATAACCAATTTAAATTATATTTTCAACCATTAATTGATTATTTTGGTATATTTTCGGTTGAATTATTAACTGTTTTATCTTATTGAACCAAATTTTCCTATTAATAAAGCAGAAAACAAAATTCAGCAAGATTATAACAACTAAGGGGAAGAAACCTTGTAAAAAATATGATACACTGATGACATGCTTAAGAATCATTTAACATGCATATCAAAAAAACATTAAAATAAACTTAAAGGAGAACATACTATGTCAGGTAAAAAGTTACAGGGGGCCATCTATTACGTTGACTGTAATGCTAAACGTGATGGAAACGGAAGCAAAGATAAGCCATTTAAATTTATTAACGATGCTGCAAAGATAGCTCAGGCAGGGGATGAAGTTGTTGTTGCACCGGGAATCTATAGAGAATATGTATGTCCCGTAAATGCAGGAACCGAAGACGCACCTGTTACCTATCGTAGTGAAATCCCTCTCGGTGCAGTTATCACCGGTGCAGAGGAGCTGTCCGGATGGACAAGCTATGAAGGAGATGTATGGACAATCCGTGTTAATAACGGAGTCTTCGGATCTTATAATCCATATACTACCCGTGTATGCGGTGACTGGTATTTCTCTTCCAATATCCGTCATACAGGTGCAGTATTTCTTAATGATCTTATGATGTATGAAACCGACAGTCTGGAAGAATGTATCAAAGCCGAAGCAGATCCTTATGCCTGGAACCAGGAGGAATCTAAATATAAATGGTTCTCTCAGCAGGATGGAAATGATACTGTTCTGTATGCTAATTTCCGGGGACTTGATCCTAATAAGGAAAAGGTTGAAATCAGCGTAAGAAGAAACTGCTTCATGCCGGATAAGAACGGTGTTGATTATATTACGGTAAGTGGCTTCACCATCACTAAAGGTGCTACTACCTGGGCACCTCCTGCTGCCTACCAGGACGGTCTTATAGGACCTCACTGGAGCAAGGGCTGGATAATAGAAGACTGCGAGATCAGTAACAGCCGCTGTTGCGGAATATCTCTCGGAAAATACTATGACGAAGAGAACGATATGTATTTCTCAACCAAACGGGTTAAAAGTCCGACTCAGATGGAACGTGATGCAGTATGCCGCGGTCAGTATCATGGCTGGCTCAAGGAGAAGATCGGAAGTCATATCGTAAGAAGATGCCATATACATCACTGCGAACAGACGGGTATTGTCGGAAGAATGGGTGGAGTTTTCTCTATTATTGAAGACTGCCACATTCATCATATATGTAATTCGCATCAGCTCAGCGGAGCCGAAACTGCAGGAATCAAACTCCACGCAGGTATTGATGTGACCATTCGAAGAAATCATATTCATAACTGTATCATGGGAATATGGCTTGACTGGGAAGCACAGGGTGCACGGATAACCCAGAATCTCCTCCATGACAATCAGCGTCCGCAGGGTATTGAGCCTGTACAGGGAACCATGTTCAGTACAGATGTATTTATCGAAGTCGGTCATGGTCCTACACTTATTGATAACAACCTGCTGCTTTCATCAGTATCAATTACGATACCAAGTGAGGGAATCGGGGTAGTTCATAATCTGGTTGCCGGCTCCTTCAGTCTTATCAATTCTGGAGTGGATTCAGAAATAAACGGCCAGCGCGAACCCCGCTACACGCCTTACCATATAAGACACAGGACTGAAGTTGCAGGTTTCATGACAATACTTCATGGAGATGACAGAATCTATAACAACATTTTCATTCAGAAATATCCTGTTAATGAGGAGAAGAAGGATCCTAAGGATGCCGAGAACAGCGTTGTGGGAACTGATGTTTTCGACATATTCCCAACCTATGATGAGTGGTATGCCCACTTCAGAATAGGAGATGTTCCTGATATGGGAGAACTTGCTTCTACACACTTTGGACATCTTCCTGTATGGCTTGCAGGAAATGCATATTTCAATGGAGCCACCGTATGTAAGCACGAAACAGATAATTATATAGATACGGATAATAAAGCAGAAGTTGAGCTTATAGAAAAGAATGGCGAGTATTCAATAGAGACTAATATCTATTCACTTCTTGGAGATTATAAGAATGGAATTATGAATAGTGATATCCTCGGCTGCGCCTTCGAACCCGAACAGAGATTTGAGAATCCGGATGGCTCAGAGATAATATTTAATAAAGATTATTTCGGAGAAAACCGCGGACTCAGCACTATTCCGGGACCATTTGCAGCTGCTGACTGTATCGGAAGAAATCTTCTGTAGTTATTGATTCTTTGACCCTACCATATTTTATATATCCAAAGCAGGACTGAAATCTTTCGGGATTCAGTCCTGTTTTATTTTGCTCTTCACAGCCAGGAGTGAAGTAACCAGGGATATTCCCATTCCAATAAGAGTAATGTATTGAAGAAGCCCTTCCGGTACTCCCAGCCAGACCAGCGCAGTGCCAAAATAGGTTCCCATCACTCCGAGAAGTCCTCCCAGAATCGGACCGAGGATCCATATTCCCTTTCTGATATCTTTCTTACCATAACACATTATAGCTATGAACAAGGGAAAGATTACTCCGGGAGTATAGATTGAATATGCACCTGTCAGAAGTGTAAGGATATCTCCTCTGCCCATAACCGCCAGAATGAGCGAAACCACACCAATGACTCCTACAGTTATCCTCACCAGAGACACACTATCCTTCCCCAGAACATCTTTAACAAATATAGCAGATGCATTAATTATACAGGTATCCGTTGAGGACAGAATTGCAGACAAAAGTCCGAAAGCAAGAATTATTCCTATAGGCTTAGGAATCATTCCTATCACATACATCAACGCCTTACCGTCCCCCAGCTCCTCCGGAGTTACATTTGCTCTTACCCACATTCCTATTAATGTGATGACCACAGAGAATATCAGAAGGGCAATTCCTGCAAGAAAGGCAGAACGTCTTGCTGTCCTGGCATCCTTTGAGATAAAGTTTCTGGACATTATATCCGGTCCCAGAAAGTATACTCCACCAATCACAAAGAACTGAGTGAAGAGATTCATGGGTTGATAATTCTCATTAAGAAATTCAATCCTGTTTGAAACTGAGAAAATATCTCCTCCCTTTACAAAATAAAGATATCCACAGCTTACTGCCAAACCAATAAATATGATCAGAAGCTGCAGCTTGTCCGTTCTCACAACAGACAGCTGTCCACCTATAAGGGTATATCCGATTACAATACCCGAAACAACAATAAAGATCAATTTACTGCTTTTTCCGAGAGCAAAAGTAACCAGCGCATTCATTGCCACCAGCTGTCCGGCTATTACACCAATCCATGAAATAACAATAATGAGTGCAAGCAGCAATTCGGCAGTTCTTCCCACTGTGATTCCTGCAAGTTCAGGAAGGGTTGAAGCACCTGTATTTCTTACCTTTTCCGATAGAAGAAAGGACTGCATCAATAGTCCGACTGTTCCGAATATCAGCCACCATATTCCCGGAAAACCTATCTGAAAGACAGTATCAACTATTCCGATAGTCGTAGATGCACCAAGCACAGTAGCAAGAAGTGTCATTGTAACTGCAAATGTACTCTGACTTCTTCCTGCAACGCCATACTCTTCAAAGGTCTTTATATTCTTTAGATCAAGAATTCCGATAATTGTAAAAACTATAAGATATAATCCAAGCGCTATAAGAAATATGGTATTCATAAAGTAGTCCTTCCCG
>CACZPG010000174.1 GCA_902782965.1 uncultured Lachnospiraceae bacterium | reverse complement strand
TGTCATAGTTAAACGTTAACGTTTACCATTCCAAAACTTACTGTTCTTATTTGGATTCGTTCAATTCCGAATATTCATTATTTAAAAGAATTTTCGGGGTTGTCATCACTATTCTGTTGTTAAGGTTCGTTGCTGTTTACATAAGGAAACATAAGGCTTTGCTCATGTCTCTCTCAGAGACAGCTTGTTTATAATACTACTTAAATCCACTAATGTCAACCACTTTTTTAAAAAAAATTGTATCAAATTTTAGGCATTTATTTTGAAATCATGAAGACGAAAATGAGGGCTTTGAAAAGCCCTCAAAATCTAGTATTTATCTATACTATAACCACAAGATAACTTGTCCTGTAAAAAGAAACACAAGCAAAGGTCGACCAATATCTAACCACTAATTAATAATCTTATGGTTTGATTCCGGTAATAAGTTTAAGAAGCAAATTCGTATCATTTACCTTCTGAAGAATTTCATTCCCCGAAACCATTTTGTCGAAATCCGAACCGAATGCAATGCCGGCAATAATCATAAATACCCATACAATCACTACACCTACTCCAAGGCCAAGTACCATTCCTGCAAGTCTGTCCATCCCGGACAGAACAGGACTTTCATCCATGGTTTTGGTAATAATGAAGCTGATCAGAAAGAGTACCAGCCTGATCAGAACAAAGGTGCCCGCCAGGGAGATTACATTAACTATCAGTCTCGCCGTGTATCTGGCCATATATCTATAGAAGCTGGTTACTCCCAAGGCATCATATATATCATCATTATTATTATTTATATACAATTTCTTTATATTTTCAGGGAGATTAAGCGTATCTATATTCTTTATCTGAGTTTCCTTATCAGGATCATTTTCAAGAATGAACAGAGTTTCCTCCTTTGTCAGCTTGTTCAGATCCTTGGTAACTCCGGCATCCTTCAAAGATTGCGCTACGCTCTTTTGTGTATCACGTTCTATTTTCTTATATATTGTATCTTCTATACGATCGTCTATTTCTGTCTTCTCAACAATATAGCCGGAAATTATCGGGCTCGCAAAATATGTGACACCCAGGGAAAGGATTATTGCCAAAAATCCAAAAAGAGTCTTAAAAAGCCCCCTCTTAAGTCCGATCAGCGCACTCATGATCAGAATGGCAAGAATACAAAAAATCAAATAATACATTTATTTATCCTCTGATTTAAGTCTGATAGTTTCCGTCTTATTCTCAAATGTTACTATGTACTCATTGTTCTTAGGCGACGGTATCATCGACTTTACCATATTATCGAAGGTATACGAGAATTTAGTTCTTCCGTTCTTCTCTATTATCAGACACTGGTTTCCACCGGTTATTATAATCTCATCCTCTCCGGCAAATATTCTGTCATAGTCCATATTAAATGCATATTCAAAATCTTCCTTGCCTGACAGATCATAGAGCGTAAGGATATAATTGGCAGATTTCCCCTTATCAGGGTTTGGTTTAACAGTTCCCAGATAGCTGCTTGAATAGAAAACACTTGTCACTTCGCCGCCATATTCAGCCGAACCACGTTCTGATGGTTTCTCCTTCATATTATATAGAAGGATCCTCTTATCCGTAAATGCAGCTACTATATCATTAGTAACAAACTCTACTTTCGGAATGAATTCCTCATCAAAAGAGAATCCACCCACCATACGATCAGCATTCTCGTTCTGTCCGACTTCGCCGAAATTATAAGCTGTCAGATTATTTCTTATATTCACACCGTCGAGTTTGAAATAGCTGGTAAACAGTTTCTTACCGTCATCAGATACAGTTATATCCATAGGATATCCACTCTTATCAATGGACGTCTGCATTTCATAGATAATATTTCCGTTCTTGTCATACATATTAATGTAGTTGGTTTCATCTGATTCAAGTATTGCAGCAAAAGCTCCCTGCTTAGCCACATCAATATCACATATGGAATAAGGAATATTTACAGTACTCACTAATCCTTCCACGCCAAATACCGCTACCAGGTTTCCACCCTTATCAGCTACAACAGCATAGTTTCCGCTGGTCTCTGCGATAGGAACCTTAAAGTCATTTCCGGAAGTCCATACAACATTACCGCTGCTATCTATATAGGTAACGCCATCGGGTGTATATCTCAGAAGGTTATTTCCGAATTCCAGATATTCAGCATTTGCTTCATAAACCGTATCCGCAGATTTAACAACCTTGATTGCATTAAAATTACGCATTCTCCTGAATACAAAAACTGCCACACCTGATATCACAAGAATAACCGCTATAATAAGAAACAGGTTAACTTTCGCCCGTTTCCTGTCTGCAGCAAGTCGTTCATTCTGTCTTCTTACTTCCTCGGAACTGTCTACGTGTATTACGTTGTCACCGAAATTATCTGCCATGCCTGATTTCCTTAATAATGTTCATTTATAATAATTAGTTTAAATGTTCTGCCTGACGCGCCTTTTTTACCCAGTCGTTACACTCAACCGGTGGCATAAAACAGCCTATCTGTAATGTTCGAAATTCTTCATAACGATTACATCCAATTTATATATTCTACTATGTTTTACTTACTTATTCAAGTGAGCATCTTTGGGGGTCTTCTTTTTCACTTTCCACTGCGAATATATCTTCTCTATAATTTCATCGGCATAGAGATATTCCTGTGAATCTATCTCTTTATTAGAGAAACCGGCTCTTTCGAGAATATCTGTCATCTTCTGTTGTCTCTCCTCATCAGAAGGTATAAGATAATTCATCTGCTCAGTATAATTCATCTTACTACCAAGTCCCGGATTCTTCTTTCTCAGTTTTCTTATATATCTTGAATATTTAAGTATCAGCTTATCAGAGCGCCCTGCTCTCTTATAATCATAGGCATATTTAATCTCCGGATAAACCTTAATACCGATATAGACAATGATACCCAGAACAAATAAAACAATGACGATGTATGCACCGATTCTCATTATCCTGTCTGCGCCGGAAATCGAGAAGGTGTTCAGATCATTTTCCTCTCTTGGAGCATCGGATTCTTCACCATCCCCAAAAAAATTATTGAAGGCATCCCAGAAATTGGTGCCATCATCCTCTTCGTCCAGACCGGAGGAAGGAGTAAGTTCGACAATTACCCAGCCCTTTCCTTCTACATACATTTCTATCCATGCATGGGCATCTGCATCAGTTGCATCTACTCTTACCGGTGCAGTCTCCCCCAAAGGATTGTATCCACTATAATAATTATCATAAGAAGAATCCTCGAGAAGCTCACCTCTGTCCGTAACCTGATTGAAAGAAACTGCGTATCCCTCACAATATCGGGCAGGTATTCCCATTTCACGCAGGATCAGCGTCCCCGCCGAAGCAAAATGTGCACAGTAGCCTTTCTGATTTTCGGTTAGAAAATAATTAACGAAATCCTGTCTCCAGGGTGTAGCACCCGGTCTTAACGTATATGGAATATTCTCATCGAAATATTTCCTTATACTTTCAGCCACTTCTTCAGGAGTATCGCCTGATATTCCTGCCTCATCGATAAATTTATCTATTATCTTCTTATTCTTCTTATCCACATGCAGATATTTTTTATCCGGAGTGTAATCCTCCGTAACCGCTGTAGTCTCATTAAACCTTGGATAAAACTCATAGGTCTTGGATTGTCTGACAACTATCGGCAAACGATCCCCTTTTGAATAATAAGGCTGATATGGAAGCTGTGGAGCCTCGATATTTGTGACCGTCATGACGGCTCTTGCACTGTATTCATCGCCTTCCTCATAGCTATTCTTCAAAGCTTCCACTTCCTTTGGATACGAAGAATTGTCCGGATTTTCATCCGACTTAGAATCAGCAATCCATTTATTATCAACCGGAAGATAAGTTGTTCCGCTGAAATTCTTTATATATACTGTATCTGTAGTATACGGGGTGTATATAAGTCTCAGATCAGGCATATTATCAAGCCTTATAGCAGATACTCCTCCCAAAGTACCTGTGGCAAGACCTCCGTTATTGGGATAGAAATCAATAAGACCGAAAATACCCAGCATGATAAAATTCTGGAAGGTATCACTGGTTATCTTCTTCTCTTCACTCTCTGTCTGTTCATAATCATAGTAAACCTTGTCATATACTGTACTCATGGCAGCCACAACTACGAGAACGAACAAAGACACCACAAGCATTATCTGCCAGAGCACCTTGTAATCCAGAGCATAGGTCAGACCTTTCCTGCTCTTCTCAAATATATGATCCCTTCGACTGAGATAGAAATGTCGTCCACTCTTCAGAACAAATGTCATCACAATCCCGGCAAGCAACATTATACTATAAATGGTATCCGGTTCACGAAGCATATAGAAAGCAAATATATTAACCGTAATTCCAATAAATATTGCTACCATATAACGTGCACGACGAAGAATATAGTTATTCAGAAGCACATTTATCGCAACTCCGATAATAGACATGGATATTGTGATCGAAGCATTACGATTGGAAATCCGTTCATTGTAATACTGAAGACCATCCGTCTTGAAATAAATTGAAGCCCAGTCAATCGTATCATTTATAACTGCGTAGAAACCTGAGTTAATATAATCCTTGAATATCACCATTACAGCTGCATAAAATGCAAAGAATACCAGGTAACCCAGATTCTCGGATTTCCAGCTGTGATAAAGAATCGCACAAACAATAGCAGTAGCAAAAACCACTATATTGAAAATCACCTGATTGAAGTCAATATCAATTGCCGTAAGATATGCGCCTATTCCACCCGCAGTAATAAAGTACACGATAATACCCTTGAGAATCAGAGTAAAATATCTGTTCTCACTAATATCGTATACCGATTCGTCTATCTCTACGCCTTTGCATAAAGCTACCGGAGTTCTGTCTTCTCTTTTCCAGGCAGACATACTCCTTCTCTTTCCGGCGGTATTTTCAGTTTTATGAGTATACTTACTCATAATTATTCCCTCAATAGTATTATTTAATCCTGCTCGACAATTACAGCATCAGCTTTGCCATCCTTCATGCATATATTTACATACGCCTTCAGTTCCGGACGAATACTTCTCATATAACCCTTAGTCTTCTCACTATCTGTATAGATCATTTCATAATATATATCCGAAAATGATTCCCTCAGATTCTCATAATTCATAATCTGTCTTTCTTCAAAGGCAAAATTCCCCTCACTCCACCAAAGCAGTCTGACATAGGTCTGTTCACGTACAAACTGACTTACCACACCATAAGCGAGAGTAAGAATTTCATCCACCGCCTCATCATTTCCCGATAATTCTACAAGAATGACCATCTGCTGATCTGACATGGAAACCCTGTCCTTAACCATTAGAATGTCCCTCTTGGCAGACAGTTTCCAATGGATGCTCATAAGTTTGTCGCCCGGTATATATTCCCGGACATCGGAAACATCAGAAAAATCATGTCCTCTCTTCATCGTTTCCTCACTCTCGGTCATTCCCCTGGACATATCCGTCATATCCACTTCATTTGAGGCATCATTCTCCGGAAGTACATATACCTCTGCCACAGTATCTGTCTTCTTCTTCAAAGAAACAAATCCCAGAAGGTCTCTGACAGTTATTGTGTTAATGCTGTATTTATAAATTCCGTTCATGGAATATTTCACGGGAAGATTCTTGACATAGTCAGACTTCGCTCTTAAGGGAAGAGAGAGAACAGTTCCGCTTTTGTCTTTGTAGAAAGAATTCTCTACATCCAGCTTAATACACATATCAAAAGAAGCCATTATGGATTTATTGATCAGTTCAAGTCTGATGAATCCGATGGAATTTCTGGAAATCTCTCTCTCCGGAGCTGTAATCCTGACATCTGCTCCTCTGCATAAAAAGAACAGCGCTATCAGATCTAACACAGGCGCCGCTACCAGTATCGAAAGACATAGCATGAAGAAATGATTTCTCAGGAAATAATACATACCTGAGGAAAGACCCAGCAATACTAAATAATTAAAGATCAGAATAATGTGCACAGTCGTTTTGAGAGGCTTTTTAAGCCTCTCTTTATTTCTTGCGTCTTTTCTGATTCTTAATTGTTCTTTCCACTCTTCAGATAAGAAACGATATGAAGTTGTAGAATTAACTCTTGTCATTTACTATTTACCTGTTATTCTACTTGTGAACCAGATCATTCTTAAAGCAATTATGAGGTCTGAATACCTTTAATAACTATCCGGATATCAGAGTCTCTGAAACTCGTAACCTCAGGATCTCGGAGGTCTGATGGTCTGAACCAGAGTTCTCATTGCACCATCCATATTCATACCCTGAGCTCTCGCCCTCTGACCAAGCTTCACTCTGTGACCCAGAGTATCTTTGATAACAGACTGAACATCCTCAGCTGTAACAAAATCTCTTCCATCTATTACAGCCATTGCTTTAGCCATATTGAGAAGAGCTATTGTTCCTCTTGGACTTGCACCCATTGAGAAAATATCATTTCTCCTTGTTTCCTCTACAAGATCAACAATATATTCATAAATCTCATCCCTGATAAACATATCATTTGATTCTTTTCTGAGTTCCACAAGTTCATCAATCCCTATAACTTTCTGAACTTTAGATAAAGGATTCTGTGCATTACCCTTAAGTATCTGAACAGCATCCTCATGTTCAGGATAACCCATGGAAAGACAAACCATAAATCTGTCCAGCTGTGATTCAGGAAGCATCTGAGTACCTGAAGAACCATAAGGATTCTCTGTTGCTATAACTACGAAAGGATCCGGAAGCTTCCTCGTAACTCCATCAACAGTAGCTGTGCCTTCCTCCATTACTTCAAGAAGCGCTGACTGAGTCTTGGGAGAGGTTCTGTTAATCTCATCCGCCAGGAAAAGATTACAGAATACTGAACCCGGTCTGTATTCAAATTCCTTGGTTGCTGAGTTATACATGGAGAATCCCAGAATATCACTGGGAAGAACATCCGGAGTAAACTGAACCCTCTTATAGTCCAAAGAAAGAGTTCTTGCAAATGCAGTCGCAAGGGTAGTCTTTCCGACTCCCGGTATATCCTCCATCAGAATATGTCCTCCCGCTATTGTTGCAGCCAGAACCTTCCTGACAACATTTTGTTTTCCCTTTATTACTGAATTAACACTGTCCTGAACAGCCTGTGTCTTTCTTACGTCACTCATATATAGTAACCCTCCGACGTATCATCATTAGCATTATTACAATTGTATACTTTATAAACTTAAGTTTCAGTATAACATAAAATAAAAAAACAGTATAACAACATAATGATTATACTGTTAATTTATCGCAAAGTCTTTAATTTTTCTTTAACTATATATATTTAAATATCATTTATATTCTCGATCTGCCAATCAATTTCCAAAACCCCGTTTTCCCTTAGGAAATCATTGGCCTTGCTGAAATGCCGGCATCCAAAAAATCCCCTGTACGCTGAAAGAGGCGATGGATGTGGAGCTTCAAGGATCAGATGTTTTGGATTTGTAAGCATTGCTCTCTTGCTCCTGGCAAAACTTCCCCAAAGCATGAATACTACCGGCCGATCCACTTCATTTACAATTCTAATAGCCGCATCTGTAAATTCTTCCCAGCCTTTACCCTGATGTGAAGCAGCCTGATGAGCTCTGACAGTCAGCACTGCGTTAAGAAGGAGAACTCCCTGCTCAGCCCACTTAACAAGATATCCATTATCAGGAATATAGCATCCCAGATCATCGTGAAGCTCTTTATAAATATTCTGAAGAGAAGGTGGAATATCCACACCGGGCTTTACGGAAAATGAAAGTCCATGCGCCTGTCCAGGTTCATGATATGGATCCTGTCCGATTATCACAACCTTTACATCCTGAAGAGGTGTCAAATGAAAAGCATTAAAAATATCATCTCCGGGCGGATAAACTGTGGAAGAAGCATATTCTCTTCCTATAAAGGAAAACAGCTTCCTATAGTAATCCTTACTATATTCCGGTTTAAGGGCTTCAGCCCAATCATTTGTTATGGGGGGCATGTTTTATCTCCTGTTATAATTTAATATCAAACACCAGTTTGCCTTTGATCTTTGTCATTATTTTAGTTGGAATCTCCTCTTGCCTGTCAACAATATCTTCAACAGTTTTACATCCCATATTTTTACATAATCTGTTCATCCCTTACAATAAGGTATCCTAATTATAACATATTTATTCTACACTTAAACTATCCTTCGAATAATAGCTATCTGTAATAAATCAAATAATCCCAAAACAAATCTATCCTATAATGATAAAATAAAAAATCCCATAAACACCTTTTTTTAAAGCATTTATAGGATTCACTGCCGGCGACCGGGGTCGAACCGGTACGGGTATTACTACCCACGGGATTTTAAGTCCCGGGCGTCTGCCAATTCCGCCACGCCGG
>CACZPG010000173.1 GCA_902782965.1 uncultured Lachnospiraceae bacterium | reverse complement strand
GCAGCTATCTTCCTTGCGCGCCGAGACGCATCCTTAGCGGAGCGTTTTTTATATAATAGGAAACGCAGTTTCCTATTATATAAAAAAGTCCCAAGCCAAAGGGCTCAGGACTTATTTTCAACATATGCTCTCAAAAGAGGTGGCATTGCTTTGAGTAGATACTCAGACAACTGGGTATCAGAAATGGGCTGTTCATCTCTCAGCCATTTAAAAATCATAGCTGATATTCCCACACTGTATAAGCTGATATCAAATCTTATCTCCACAGGGACTTCTTCCACATTTTTCTTGTTCTTTACGAATCCCATAATGATCTGAGTAAGATAATCAGCCGCATACCATTTGAAAGAATCCGGTCCGTCTGTATTTCTGCAGGCATTTAAGATGGTTTCAGCATTTTGCGAAAACCCGTCAATATACATGCAAAGAGCTTTCTCTGCTGAAAGACTGCCATTACTATAACCCTCAGCGATTTCATCCACTCTCTGCTTGTGAGCCCAGAATATAAGATCATACTTATCTTTAAAATGGTTATAAAAGGTCTGTGATGTTACACCACATTGTTCTGAAATTTCCCTTACGGAAATTTTGTTAATAGGTTTAGAACTTGCCAGTTCAAAGAACGAATTGAGAAGTAAAGCCTTAGTATCACGCTTCAGCATTACCAGTTCAACCTCCAGTTATTAAATTTCACCTCTCAAAATAAATAATACAACTAACAGGTAATTATTGCAAATCAAAATCTTTACAGGTCGATATTATACTGCAAAATCAACATCTGAAAATATTAATACTCACGTTCTATAGATTCTACCTGAATAAGATTGGTATTACCACTGCTTCCGTTCAGAGTTCCGCCGGTAATAACCACATTATCGCCGCGCTTAAGTCCAAGCGCCTCCGTAGCTTCCTGAACAGAATTTCTGAACATTTCCTCCATTGTATCGTACATTCCACACATTACCGGAGTAAGTCCCCAGCTCAGATTCAGCTTTCGCCAAACCTTAGCGGAAGTAGTCATACCAATGATATCCACAGGACATCTGAAACGGCTTACCATTCGTGCTGTCTTGCCACTGAGGGAATTGACGATTATACATTTAGCATCCACATCTATAGCCATTGTACAAGCAGTATGAGAAATGGCATCCAGAGTGCTTCTTACCTCAAAGTCAGCATTTCTGAATCTCTTCTTGTAATGTATCTTGGTCTCGGTAAATTCAATGGTCTCAACCATTGTCTTCAGAGCCTTGATAGGATACTTTCCGGAGGCAGTTTCGCCCGAAAGCATCACAGCCGAGGTACCATCATACACAGCATTGGCCACATCAGATATCTCCGCTCTGGTAGGACGCGGATTATTGATCATCGACTCCAGCATTTCAGTAGCTGTGATAACTCTTACACCAAGCATTCTACATTTTGAAATAAGATATTTCTGAACTGATGGAACTTCTACTCCCGGAATCTCAACTCCCAGATCTCCTCTGGCTATCATTATTCCGTCAGAAAGTTCACAGATATCCTCAATATTCTCAACACCAGAACGATTCTCTATCTTCGCTATAATCTCAATATCTTTGCCGCCGTTCTGATCCAGGAAATCCCTCATATCCTGGACATCCTTCTTAGTTGAAACGAAGGAGGCAGCTACATAATCTGCACCATTCTGAATTCCGAAAAGCAGATCCTTCTTATCCTGCTCACTGAGAAACGGCTGATCAAGAACTTTATTAGGGAAGTTCATTGATTTTCTGTCTGACAGAATACCGCCGGCAATACATTCACAGACAGCATTACTACCCTCAAGCTGTTTTACCTCAAATATTACAAGGCCGTTATTAACAAGTATTCTGTCTCCAATTTCAAGATTGTCTATCAGATTCTTATAGCTTACAGAAACCCTTGTATTATCTCCTACGATATCGTCTGTGGTAAAGGTGAAGGTATCACCATCTTTAATCTCAGCCTTACCACCCTCGAAGGTTTTAATTCTGTATTCCGGTCCCTTAGTATCCAGCATGATCGGAATAGGCTGTCTCAGTTCCGCACGAACTTTCTTTATAAGATCAAATTTCTTCCTGTGTTCCTCGTGAGTTCCATGAGAGAAATTAAGTCTGGCAACAGCCATTCCTTCCTCAATCAGCTTTCTCAGGGTTTCTTCGTTATCACATGCAGGTCCTATTGTACATATTACCTTTGTTTTACGCATTTATCCGTTTTCTCCTATTCTTCTTAATATAATTATTTTACCCGAATAGTCTTGCTTCCAATACCCCAAATAATAAATACTTATAAATCGACTAGAAACCGTGGCTGGCTCCACCGCCGCCACCGCCTCCGCCGCCTCCACCTCCGCCACCGGAGGAAGATGAACTTGGCGGATCATAACGCCTGGTCTGATGTGTGAAAACCTTATTATAATTATGGAGATTCTGCTGTGTCTGAATAGCAGCAAGAAGCTCCTTCTCTGATGGCTTAGGTACTATAGAGAATGCTCTTACAATCCAGTAAGCTATCAGCAGTCCCATAATGACAGCCAGCAGTAAATTGGATGCCAGTCTCATAGGAGCAGCAACTTTGCCGCCTTCCATAGTCGTAGCTATTTCCCTGAAGGCTTCTCCCGCACAGTTGTAATACTGTCCCTTAGAAGCATAACGATATACATTATCTACTATAGTAGCAGCCTTAGCCTTGGTAACGGTGTCATAGACAGCTCCATCACTAAAGATCGACAGCTGACGATTAGCCATATCGATAATAAATATAGATCCACTGGAATCAGGACCATATAGCTCGAAGAATTTCCTCTTGGCTTCGTCAACAGTGGTTCCTTTATCCTTATTGATCGTATAGAATACTGCATTTCCATACTTGTTAATCGGAGCCATGTCTTCAAGAAGATTTTTCTCTTCTCCATCGTTTATAAGATCAGCCTCATCAATAATACGTGATTCGTAACCTGTTTCATTATTTTTATTCGATACATCGGAAGTACCGGTCTCTGAATCCTGACTGTCCTGAAGTCCCGGAGGTGCCGGATTAGGTTCTTCATCCTCTGCCAATACTTCATAATGATAGGTTCTGTCACTCTCATCTATCAGCTTGTAATAGTCAGTGAAAATGCTCACAGCACTGGCATATTCACCTTCTGTTTCATATTTCTCTCCACCGGCATTAATAACGTTGGAAGAAGAACCCTTTTCAAGCCAGTAAGGAAAATCTCCCATTCCGGCCAGATACAGATCAGGTAAATCAACATTAATGACGTAGGCTACACCATTTGAATCCTTCTCGAAAGCTTCCTCATACCTGCTGTAGGTCACTTCTTCTGTATCTTTACCCTGACCGTTGGTGGTAAGAAAATATGCATTTCCATACTTGGTTATGGGTTCCATGACATCTATAAGCTTACTTAACTCTTCGTCAGACAGAAGATCTTCATCATCTTCAATAATAGCTTTATAGGATGTTTCCGTATTTTCCATACTGCCATCTTTTGCATATACCGGCTTAGCTGAAAATGCAAAACTTATAATAATAACAGCGGCTATAGCTATCATGATTATATCCGGGCAGACAATCTTTGAATTAATTAATCCTCTTCTCTTATCCACGATCATCACCTCCCTGATACATCTCAAACTGAGGTAATGGTCTCATCGCAAGAAGATTATAATTTCTGATGATTCCAAGTATATTAATAATAATACCGATACCTGCTATTACGACTGCACCATAATAAATTGAATCATTAGGTGGATTCCAGAAACCTATTATCATGATAATTAAAAGGCTTATAGTAGTAAATATCGAAGCCGGAAGTCCATTCTTGGATTTCATTCTGGATATATTCTTAGTAGCATTGACCACACTTACTATAGATATAATAAGGAATATAAGAGCAAGAAACCCACTGGCTGCACTTATACTTGCATTATCAAAAACACTCTCAAGAACACTTGCCAAAAAACTACCGCCCATAATAAAAGCAAACACAATAAATACAATTATCCCCAGGAAATTTCCACTTTTCTGATCAGCCTTCTTATGCTTAGCTTTATCCTTCTTAGCACGTTTAATATCATTCTTGGTCAGAACATAAGCGCCACCGTTCCCCACTCCTGTATCATCAAACACAGCGCCGGCCTGCGCCTGTACACGCTGACGTTTCTTTTCTTCAATAAGGGCTTCCTTAGCCTGCATTCCAAGATCATCATCATAATTCTCTTTTGCAACAATCTTCTTCATCTCCGAACCGTAGGAAAGTACACTCACAAGACCGAAAATCGATACAATTAAAGCAAGCAGATTCGGAGTGATCGTAAATATCATCTGGAATATTGCAAACAACACAGCTGCTATACCTATTGCACATACAAAGTACTTCGGAACACTCATTGGCACGTCTGCAGATACCTTTCCACTCTGTCCATTTACCGTAGCATAGGCAACTCTGTCACGGTTTCTGTAAGACATAAACCATACAGGGAACATGGCAGACCTGGTCACATTGATATTAGTCCTTATACTGCTCTTAACCCTTTCCTTAGGAGTATCAAAAGGATATCCGGCCATCGGACTCTTCTTACGCAGATAATTGTAGGTACTCTCCTGTGCAAGATCTGTAGCTGTGTCCTTATAAGTACCAACACCAACATCTGCAATATCAGCATAAAAACCGGACAGATAAGACTGGTTAAACGGTACTATATCCTTAACACTGAAAGGAGCTATGGCACTGCTTATATCATCTGCAAAAGATGAGGAAGCATCATAGGACACACCATTATAATAGTTATCAAGAGTTCCCTTCATCATATAGTGATCTGTAATAATATAATCTCCACTTCGATGTGAAGTAGATGTAGCAATATTAATATCACCCCTCTGTGACATATCATAAAGCCAGTAAGGCATATAAATACCTCTGAAAGATTCTGCTTTTCCTGCCTGTCTATAAGAACCCGGCGCAAAAATAGCTTTCTTGATAAATCTCTCAAAAGCATTCGTACAATCCTGTTTTGTTTTCTTGAATGGAATAATCAGCTGAGGTTTCTTCTCTTTGGAAATTCTGCTTTCAAGAATAGTAGATGAACCGCAATAGCTGCAGAAGGCAGCAGCAGTCTCGTCCGTTGAAGCAATTTCACCACCGCAGTTCGGGCACCTGAAGATAGTAACGTTATACTCTGTCTCTTCTTCAGCAGTACCACCGGAGCTGAAATTCTTCGGATCATAGGTGGTGGAACACGAATCACACATCATAAGCTGTGAGCGGATATCGAATTTTAATGCTCCTCCACATCCGGGACACTGAATCATTTAGAATATCCCCCTTCTTAATACTTTTTTGTCTGAGAATTCTTCCAATTCGCAAACATTATACCAATTTATAAGTTTATCATTCATACCAGGTAAAGTCAATTGAAGGGACTGATAAGTTTTGTTGACATAATGTTGTCTTTTTTGTAAAATGTACACATAGTTGTTAATTAAAAGTATTTAATACGGAGGTAGAAAAATGGAAGGTATTAAAAAGTATATTGCCGAATTCATCGGAACTTTTACACTTGTTTTCATCGGCTGCGGAACAGCTATGCTGGTGGGCTGTGATGCTGAGTATGGCTGTGGTTACATCCTGACAGCATTTGCTTTCGGTCTTGCTATCGTAGCCCTTGCTTATGGCGTTGGTAACATTTCCGGAGGACATGTAAATCCTGCTGTTTCACTCGGTGTTCTTATCAGTGGCGGAATGACAATTACTGATTTCTGTGGTTACATAGTAGCTCAGGTTCTTGGAGCCCTCGCAGGTTCAGCACTCCTTGATGGAATATTCTCCATGGGTGGAGTTGAGGATAAGACCGGTGGTCTCGGAACAAACGGACTTGGCGGAGTACATGACAGCGTAGGTGCAGGTCTTCTGGTTGAGATCGTGCTTACATTCCTCTTCGTAATCCTTATTCTCGGTGTTACTTCTAAGAACCAGAACCATGGATCTTTCGGAGGACTTATCATTGGACTTACTCTTGTAGCAATTCACATCATCGGAATCGGACTTACCGGAACCAGCGTTAACCCTGCAAGAAGTCTTGGTCCTGCAATCATTGCTGCAATCGACGGAAACACAGCACCTATCTCTGTAGTATGGGTATTTATAGTTGCACCTCTCATTGGTGGAACCCTTGCAGCACTCGTTTATAACTTCCTTGAAGGAAGCAAAGGCGATGCCAAATAAATAGTTGAAAATGCACCTTTAGGGCGCAAACATAAGAATGGGACACCTCATGAGGGGTGTCCCATTTTTTACAGCTTTATTCTTTTTTAGCATTATAAGCTTAATTCATTTTTCACTCATAATCAGCTTTATTAATTTTCTCAAATAATCAGCCAAATACATTACTCTCACAACTTCTATCTTGCCATGGCGTCGAGAGGTTTGATCTTCGATGCCCATCTGGCCGGAAATGCTCCTGCCAGTACTGATATGAATACCGAGAGAACCACCGCTCCCAAGATGAGCCAGGCCGGTGT
>CACZPG010000172.1 GCA_902782965.1 uncultured Lachnospiraceae bacterium | reverse complement strand
TAGGAGTATTATTCGGAAAGCATAAAATGTCTCCGAAGCTTAGTCCTAAGAAGAGTATTGAAGGATTGTTCGGAGGAATTATAGGGGCCGGTCTTCTGGGACTTCTCTACGGACTGTTCCTAAAGAATCATATTCCACCAACAGATTACATATTGCTGAAGCTTTTTGTTATCTGTGCGTTGGGAGCGCTCCCTGCAGTAATAGGAGACCTGGCGGCATCAGCTATTAAGAGAAATAATGATATAAAGGATTATGGAAATCTTATACCGGGACACGGTGGTGTGCTTGACAGATTTGACAGTATGATATTCACTGCACCGATTATATATTTCCTGCTTGATTTTGTACTTTAGGCCCGGGGTGATGAGACTGACATTTGACTTGCAGCCGGCTGATATGAAACAATAATTAGGAACTGAATTATAATAGTAAATGGAGAATATGAAATGAAGAATATCTCTATAATAGGTTCCACAGGTTCTATAGGAACACAAACTTTAGATATTGTAAGAGCGAACGACGACCTTAAGGTCGTCGCGCTTTCATGTGGGAAGAATACTAAGCTTCTGGAAGAACAGATAAGAGAATTCAGACCGGTAGTAGCTGCGGTATCAGATGAAAGTGCGGCAGAAGATTTAAGGGTTCGCCTTTCTGATATGAATGTGAGAATCCTGTCCGGAATGGAAGGACTGAAAGCTGTAGCCACAGAAGAGAGTGCTGATATGGTAGTCACAGCTATTGTAGGTATGATCGGAGTTGAACCGACACTTGCTGCAATTGAAGCCGGTAAGGATATAGCTCTTGCAAACAAGGAAACTCTTGTTACAGCAGGTCACCTCGTTATGAAGGCTGCCAGAGACAAAGGAATCAGGATACTTCCTGTGGACAGTGAACATAGCGCAATATTCCAGAGTCTGCAGGGGAATCGTTCGTTTTTTGAGGCTGGAAGTATTAACAACAGGCTGAGTCGTATTCTGCTTACTGCTTCCGGAGGACCCTTCAGAGGAAGAACCAGAGAAGAACTCAGTGATGTAACTGTGGAACAGGCACTTAAGCATCCGAACTGGTCTATGGGACCTAAGATAACCATAGACAGTGCAAGTATGGTGAACAAGGGACTTGAGGTTATCGAGGCTCACTGGCTGTTCGATACGGATATTGATGACATTGAAGTACTTATACAGCCACAGAGTATCATACATTCAGCGGTTGAGTATGAGGATGGCGCAATTATTGCACAGCTGGGAACCCCTGATATGAAACTGCCGATTCAATATGCGCTTTTCTATCCGGAGAGAAGATATCTTGCCGGGGAAAGGCTTGATTTTACGAAGATAGCATCTATCGAGATTTCCAAGCCGGATTATGATACATTTCTCGGTATACCACTTGCGAAGAAGGCAAGCCGCATAGGTGGAACAATGCCTACCGTAATGAATGAGGCCAATGAACATGCAGTAGCCGCATTCCTTGCAGGTAAGATTAAGTTTCTTGAAATCTACGATATGATAGAATATGCAATGTCAGAGCACAGAGTTGTTGAAGATGCTGCTCTGTCTGAGATTCTGGCTGCCCGTGACTGGACAGATGAATTACTCAGAAGAAAGTATAACGCATAAATAATCAGAGGACGAAATGGACATAACTAATCTAATTTCAATAATCCTGGTATTTGGACTGATAGTTTTCGTACACGAATTCGGTCATTACATTTTTGCCAGAATGAATAAAATAAAGGTAAACGAATTCTCCATCGGAATGGGACCTTCCGTTGCAACCTGGACCCGAAACGATATAGATTATTCTATCAGGGCTCTGCCCATTGGTGGATACTGTCTTATGGAAGGTATGGGAGAGGAATCTAAGAACCGAAACGGATATAATAATAAATCGGTCCTTGCAAGGCTTATGGTTTCGCTGGCAGGTCCTCTGTTTAACTTTATTCTTGCTTTTCTGCTTTCGATTATCATATGTCATTTCTATACCATTGATCCTCCTGTCATTACTACAATTATGGAGGACAGTGCCGCAGAGGATGCCGGTATGAAATCCGGTGATGAGATAGTAAGTCTGGATGGCGAGAAAATATATAATTATCGTGAGATAACCCTGTATTCCATGATGCATGAACCTGACGAGCCTGTAGATATTGTATATAAGAGAGGCAATGAGATACACGAGGTTAATCTTACCAGACGTAAAGACAAGAAATCCGGAAATTATTATTTCGGTTTTATGAGTACGGGCAGAATGGCGAAGAGTTTCAAGGAAGAGTTATACTATTCTGCACTGGAAGTCAGATTTCAGGTGAAGGCCGTAGTATCTTCACTTAGAATGATGCTGACAGGACATGGTTCCAAGGATGATCTTATGGGACCTGTAGGAATCGGAAATACCATGAATGATATCATGGAAGAGGCTAAGGAATCTGCAAAGGATGAAAGCAAATGGGCTCAGTTCCTGGTAGTATTCCTGAATGTGATTAATTTCGCGGTTCTGCTGAGTGCCAATCTCGGAGTTATGAATCTGCTTCCAATACCGGCCCTGGATGGTGGAAGAATTCTCTTCGTTCTGATTGAGGGGATATCAGGTAAGAAGGTTCCGCCTGAGAGGGAAGCTGTAGTAAACGGAATCGGAGTAGCACTCCTTATGCTGTTAATGATATTTGTATTCTTTAATGATCTTGGAAAGGTATTACACTAGTAAACGTTCGTATCATAATTATCTGAAGAATAATGAAGATTACGAAGGGTAAAAGAAGGATTATGAAGGGTTAAAGCCATGACATACAGAGATAATACAAGAAAGATAAATATTGGAAATGTTACGATTGGTGGTGGAAGTCCCATAGCTATCCAGTCCATGACTAATACCGAGACTTCTGATATAGAGGCGACGGTTGCTCAGATACTGGCGCTGGAGAAAGCAGGCTGCGATATTGTGAGATGTACTGCCAATACTTTAGAAGCTGCGCAGGCTTTTGACAAGCTTAAGGAGAGGACCAATATTCCTATTGTTGCAGATATACATTTCCAGTATAAGCTTGCAATAGAAGCAATAGAACATGGTGCTGATAAGATAAGAATCAATCCGGGCAATATCGGTGGTGAGGAGAATCTTAAGGCTGTAGTTGATGCTGCCAAAAGAAAGAATATACCTATCAGAGTTGGTGTTAACAGCGGCTCCCTGGAGCAGCAGTTTATCGATAAGTTCGGTGGTGTGACAGCTGAGGGTATAGTTGAGAGTGCACTCGATAAGGTTCGAATGATCGAGGAACAGGACTACGATAACATAGTTATCAGTATTAAGTCCTCAGATGTTCTGATGTCAGTTAAGACACATCAGCTGATTTCTGAGAGAACCACTTATCCGCTTCATGTCGGTATTACAGAATCCGGAACACTCTGGAGTGGGAATATTAAATCATCAGTTGGTCTTGGAATAATACTTAATCAGGGCATTGGAGATACAATCAGAGTCTCTCTTACAGGAGATCCTGTAGAAGAGGTTAAGACCGCTAAGCTTATTCTTAAGACGCTTGGACTGAAGAACGATGGTATATCACTTGTGTCTTGTCCAACCTGCGGAAGAACACATATTGATCTGATAGGTCTTGCTAATGAGACAGAGAAGCTTATAGCAGATTATTCTCATCTGAATATCAAGGTGGCTGTTATGGGGTGTGCAGTTAACGGTCCCGGTGAAGCAAGAGAAGCAGACCTGGGAATTGCCGGCGGTGATGGCGAAGGACTGGTATTCAAGAAGGGTGAGATTCTGAGAAAAGTTCCACAGGAACAGCTGCTTAGTGAACTGAAGAAAGAACTGGATAATTGGGGTTGAATTAGTAGATGTTATGTGTTATATTCGACTTGGTTAATAAAGTTGAGTATGCAAAATTAATCACACGAAAACCCCAGCGTTTGCCGACGTTGGGGTTTTCTTCACATTTAACGATATGTGCATCGTTTTGGGCTAATCATTACGGAACATTCTGTCTAGCCACTTGCAGACATAGTATGCAGATATGCCTGCCATAACAGAAATAAAAAGCAATTATTTAAAAAGGAAAGCATGAAATGTCAGATAAATATTTCAAGGACGTGTTCCCGGGTATCAAGCTCCCTCCCGATATCGATCAGTATTTTGACGATGTCAGAGTTACCGGAGTGACCTCGGTCAAAAGCTCGGGAAAGCTTTATATAGATATAGAATCGAAACATCTGATTTCAAGACAGAATATCAAGGAGGCGGAAAATGCGGTCCGCCTTTTTGTGTTTGGACAATATGGTAAGTCGACAGTTGAAATCAGAGAGAAATACTACCTTGAGGGTAAGTATAATCTTAAAAATATGGTGAGTATTCTCAGAGACAGCATCATGAGTGAGCTTAAGGACAGGAGCGGTGTGGAGTACTCTCTTGTTAAAGGTGCGGATATAGAAGTAGAGGGGAATACTCTTATCCTTACTATGGAAGAAGGTTCAATGGCCAAGCTTCGTAAGGGTAATATTGAGAGATTCTTCAATAATCTCTTTGCTTCCAGATTCGGAATGAATATTCAGACTGTTGTTAAATTCACCACTGCCGGAATAGCTGAATCTGAAAAGAAGATGAAGAAGCTTCAGGAAGAACAGCTCCTGAGAGAACAGCTCAGAACCAGAGGCGAATTTGCAGAGGGTGAAGATATAAATGTATCAGGATATGTGGCTGAGAATAATGCCTATTCCGGTGATGGGGAATATGAAGAGAATGGGGCTGACGGTTTCTCAGACAATATTGATGACGAACCTGAAGTAATGAGAAAGAAGAAAGAACTTGAAACTAAGCTGGAAGAAGCCTACGACTCAGATAGTAATGAGGTGGTGCTGACTCCTGATATGAATATTAATTTCTCTACTAAAACCGAAGCGGAGAAAAAGAAAGATTATAAGGCCAGAGTGGAACAGTATCGTAAGAATAACTATAACGATCTGGATTGTTTCTATGGAAAGAATGCAGAGGGCGATGTTGTAACTATCGCATCCATTCAGGAAGAGTCTCCTATGGAAGTGGTTGTACGTGGTCAGGCTTTTGGTATTGAGTCTAAGGAGATTAATAAGAAGGGTTCGGATAAGAAGCTTATTATTATCACCGGTAATATCACTGACTTCACAGATACGATCGGCTTTAAGATATTTGCTGCTCCTGAAGATGAGGAAGCTATTCGTGAAGAAATGCCGGAAAACTGTTTCCTTCAGATTAAGGGTAAACCGAGATTTGATGATTTTGCACATGATCTGCTGCTTAGTTCCATAACAGGAATTAAGCGTATTCAGGATACGAGAAAGAGCAGAAAGGATGAGGCTGAGGAGAAGAGAGTAGAGCTTCACCTTCATACACAGATGAGTGAAATGGATGCTGTGCTTTCGGTTGAGGATGCTATCCAGCGTGCCATCGACTGGGGACATCATGCCATAGCGGTAACAGACCACGGAGTAGTACAGAACTTTCCGACTGCAAACCACTATCTTCACGGTGCCAAGAATGCACCTGAGGATTTCAAGATACTCTATGGTGTGGAAGGCTACTTCGTAGATGACATCAAGACACTTGTAATGAACAGTCATGGTCAGGAACTTGACAGTGAATATACGGTATTCGATATTGAGACAACAGGTCTGTCCTTTAAATTCTGTAAGATAATAGAGATAGGTGCTGTCAGACTGGACAGAGCCGGAAATGTAATCGGAAGATTTTCGGAATTTATAAATCCTGAAGTGCCGATTCCTTACAACATTACAAAGCTTACTTCAATTACAGATGCGATGGTAAGAAATGCTCCTACCGTTGATGTGATCCTTCCAAAATTCCTTGAATTTGCGAAGGGTTCCATGCTGGTAGCTCATAATGCAACCTTTGATACTACCTTTATCAAGGTGAATGCAAAGAGACTGGGACTGGAATATGATTTCACTGCCCTTGATACAATGACGCTTGCTTATGTATTCCTTCCGGAACTTGGTAAATATGATCTGGACAGACTGACTAAACATTTCGGCCTCGTCAATGCTCATCACCACAGAGCCTGTGACGATGCTGAGGTAACATCAGAAATATTTATCGAACTGATGAAACTGATCAATAAGGC
>CACZPG010000171.1 GCA_902782965.1 uncultured Lachnospiraceae bacterium | reverse complement strand
ATCTCAACTTTATAATCAGAACCCATATGTCTCTTGATAGAAGCGATAGTCTTGTCTGCATTTGTAACAGCCTGACGCTTAGCAGCATCACCAACTACACGCTCACCAGACTTCAGGAATGCTACTACTGAAGGTGTTGTACGTGAGCCCTCTGCATTAGTGATAACTACCGGCTTACCACCCTCCATAACAGCAACACATGAGTTTGTTGTACCTAAGTCAATACCTATTATCTTTCCCATTTTTATATATCCTCCATATATTATTAAACTCTATTAATCAGTCCGGCATCAAACCCGGTTTACTTCTTAAACACTGCTTTGATGCTTTGTAATCCTATCACGCTTTACTTCGTAAAGTGTGATTTAATTAACTACCTTAACCATTGAATGTCTGAGAACCTGATCCTTGTACATATAGCCCTTCTGCATTTCTTCAACGACTAAATTCTCTCCCTGATTCTCATCTTCTTCATGAATAACAGCATTATGATAGGTAGGATCAAATTCCTTGCCCACCGCATTCATAGGTTGAACACCTATGTCAGCCAATGTATCCATAAGTTGTTTATATATCTTCTCAACTCCCTCTTCGAAAGCCCCCTTCTCATCTTCAGGAACGGTTTCAAGCGCACGCTCAAGGTTATCGATTACGGGAAGTATTTTCTTAAGAGTCTCCATAGAGCCTCTGTCTGACATTTCAGCATTTTCTTTCTCATTACGAGCTCTCATATTATCAAACTCAGAAAGAAGTCTGGTATATTTCTCTTTATTTCCTTCGGCAGCCTCTTTAGCAGCCTCAAGCTCAGCCTGAAGAGCTTTGCCTCCTCTACGATTCTTCTTAGGTGTCGGTTTAGGCTGATCCTTAGGATCAATATCTATCTCCTCAGCAATTCCTGCCCAGGTTCCGCCTCTGTCATCACCATCGGTAATAATTATCTTCTGCTCGTCAGGAAGTGCATCGCCTTCTTTTTCAGCTTTCAGATTTTTGAGCTTTTCGTTCATGCTCTTCTTAGCCATTAATCTTCACTCCTTGTCTCTTTATTTCGGAAAATTGTGTCCAGCTCATCTGTAAGTGTCTTAAGAGTACTTACTACCTTCTTATAATCCATTCGTTTAGGACCTATGATACCAATAGTACCTTTAGCACCCTCAGGCAGCTGGTAAGTCGAAGTAATGATTGAACAATCCTTCATGTTCTGCACAGGAGCTTCATCTCCGATGTATATCTGAATATTATGCTCATTATCCTCAGATTTCAGAGTTTCATCAGCAAGCTCATTCAGACCTGTCTGCTCCTCAAACGTTTCCAATAATGCAGTGGCTTTCGAAACATCTCCCAGTTCCTGGAACCGAAGTATATTCGATGCACCGCTTGTGTAGATTTTCATTTCCTCGGCTTCTCTGACTACATCAACTATTCCTTCGAATATACTCTCAAGTATATCAGCATAATCTCCGGCTTCCTTCTTCATCGTCTGCATCAGTTCAAGATTGATCTGATCCACCGATATTCCCTGAAGGAATGTATTCAGAAGCAGATTAAATTTCAGCACTTCCTCATTTGATAAAGGTCTGGATACCTTGATCAACTGATTCTTCGCAATATTATTACCTACTACTATAACTGCAACAAGTTCTTCATCATCCACCTGGGACAACTGAATAAACTTAACCTGCTTATTTCTAAGCTGCGGTGTAGTTACCATTGTAGCATATTGCGTATTATACGCCAGAACCTTGGCAACCTGCATCAGCAGAGCTTCCAGCTTATCTACTCTCTCAAGCAGAGCGCCTTCCTTCTTCTCGGACTCCTGCTTCTCGGACATAACTCTATCTACATAGAATCTATAACCCTTATCAGTAGGAATACGTCCGGCAGAAGTATGCGGCTGTACTATATAGCCAAGTTCTTCAAGATCCGCCATCTCATTTCTTATGGTGGCAGAACTAAGATTCAGTCCTGACAATTTCGAAATGGTTCTTGAGCCTACAGGCTCTCCCTCTTCGAGATAATTGGAAATGATAACTTTGAGGATGGTCTGTTTTCTGTCGTCAAGATCATACTCCAAATCCTGCTCCATCTAATCACCATCCTTT
>CACZPG010000170.1 GCA_902782965.1 uncultured Lachnospiraceae bacterium | reverse complement strand
TGAATCTGAGGAGAAGCAGAAATCCTACCGCGAACAGCAGCTTGAAAAGGATCTGGGAAAACAACGTGAAGAATCTATGGAAGAGAGACGTGAGGCTGACAATAATAAGCAGTATAAGGAAGGATCTTCCGGTGGTTCAAATGATGGTGGTGGAAGTTCGGATGATTTCACAGGCAAGACCTGGTAGATGCAGGAAACTATATGAGACATAAGAGAAAAAATAGAAATCACAATTTAAAATGGGATAAGCTGGACAATACTGCCCAGCTTTTTCCCGTTATTGCGAGAGAAGGAATGAGCAATGTGTATCGTGTTGCAGTGCGCCTGAAGGAGCCTGTGGACGGTACCGTTCTTCAGGTAGCCCTGGAGAAAGTTCTTCCTCATTTTGATGTTTTCAGATCTACCATGCGAATCGGAATATTCTGGTACTATTTCGAGGAGAATCAGAGAGAGACTCCGAAGGTAAAGGAAGAATATACCTATCCCTGTATGTTTATTAATCCATATAGTAATAATAATTATCTGTTCAGGCTTACCTATTACAAGAACAGAATCAATCTGGAGGTTTTTCATGCTCTTACTGACGGAAACGGGGCGCTTACATTTCTCAAGGAAATAACCTATCAGTATATCAGGCTGAAGCATCAGGAACTGGGGGATACCGTCAGAAATTCTCTTGAGGTGGAAACCTCTCTGGATACTTCCGATAGTTATATCAGGAATTACCGCAAGAAACAGAAGAAGACCTATAAGACGAAGAGAGCGGTAATGATTAAAGGAGATAAACTCCCTATAAACCAGTTTGCGATAATTCATGGAAGTGTGCCGGTCAGTGAGATAAAGGCAGTGGCTAAGTCGTATGGAGTAACGATTAATCAGTATATTGTCGGAGTTTATACCTGGGCTATATACAGCAGCTATCTGAAAAACAGAAAGTCGGATAAACCGATTACTACGGCTGTTCCGGTAAATCTGAGACCGTATTTTGCGTCGGATACCAATAAGAATTTTTTCGTGGTGGTTTCAGCAGTGTTTGAACCTGAGAGGGAAGATTATACCTTTGAAGAAGTATTGGAAATCACAACCAAGAGTCTGAAGGAGCAGATAAATAAGGAGAATCTTGAGAAACTCTTCTCCTACAATGTATCAAATGAGATGAATCTTGCACTCAGGGCTGTTCCATTGTTTCTTAAGAGGATTGCTATCAGGCAGGTGTTTAATGCTTCGGCAAAGGCCAATACCACCACTGTGACTAATCTCGGTATTATTAAAGCGGCGGAACCATATGACAGTTTTATAGACGGCTTCGAAGCTGTGCTGTCTATGTCAAAGGGTCAGAATATGAAGATGACCGTGACCTCCTATAAAGACAAAATGACCTTGACCTTCAGCTCCAGTATCAGGGAGAATGACATTCAGAAAACTTTCTTCAGAAAGCTGAGTGAAGATGGTATTAACATTTCGATAGAAACCAATGGTGTATATTACGAATAAAGCTGAAGCGTGAAGATATATAAAAAAGTATTTAAAAGAAAGTGTTTAAAAGAAAGTATTAAAATGACAATACATAAGAGGATGAGGCTTTGAGCAGAAGATGTATCAGATGTAAACTGAATATAGAAGATGATGCTATTAAATGTCCGCTTTGCAATGGTGTACTTGAGGGAAGTGTAGATGATTCTCATGATCTTAACCAGGAATCTGTATCAGTTACTTATCCTGATGTTACTAATTCCCTTAGAACCATGCAGTTTATCATGCGTCTTGTTACCTTCGCTGCTATAGTCAGTGAGGTGGTAGTCCTCTTCGTCAATTATCTGACCTTTGACGGAATATACTGGTCACTGATCGTGGGACTGGGTCTATGCTTCGGTGTACTGACGCTTCTGTACTGTTTCAGAGTCAGGCGGAGTATTCAGAGAATTGTTCAAGTGGAGATGTTTCTGGGAATCATACTGTTAATTCTTCTGGATTATCTGCTGGGAGGCGAAGGCTGGTCATTCCGTTATGCTCTGCCGATTCTTTTCGTAGCAGTGGATATCGGCGTTGTTGTGATAATGATAGTGGGAATAGATGGTTGGCAGACATACATCATGACTGAGATTGTTACGGTTATTCTCAGTCTGATCCTGATAGTATTCCACTTTACCGGAATTGTGCAGTCTTCCATATTTGCCGTTATAGCGTTATGTATTACAGCGCTAATTCTGCTGGGGACATTTATGTTCGGGCAGAATATGATATCCAATGAGGTGAAACGCAGATTCAAAATTTAAAGGAGCCTGGTATGTCAGAAGAACTCAGCCGTAAGAGTAAAATAATAAAGTCTATTGTTGCTGAATTTAATACAAGTAAGTATTTCGCTGACAGAAGATCTATAGAGGAAGCGACCAAGAGTGAGATGGATACTGCATTTTCCTATCCGGATCATCTTGAATCAGAAATAATCAAACTGGATAATTGTGAGATTGAGAAGCTGACCTGGAAGGATTCTGACAGAAGGCAGGTAATCCTTCAGCTTCACGGAGGAGGCTATGTTGGCGCCTTCAAAAGGCATTATAAACAGATGGCAGGCCTTTATTCCGAGGCAGGAAGAGGCGCAACTGTTGTGTCTGTTGATTACAGAGTGGCTCCGGAGAATCCATTTCCGGCTGCTCTTGAAGATGCTCTGGCCGCTTATGATTATATACTTGAAGAAGGCTGGCATCATGACGAAATAATTATTGCAGGCGACTCGGCCGGAGGTGGACTCGGCATGGCTCTCTGTCATACCCTTAAGTCCAGATGGAGGAAACCGCCGGCAGGAATAATTGCCATGTCTCCCTGGACGGATCTGACCCTGAGTGGCAGTTCCTATAAAGATAATTACGAGATAGATCCTGTATTCGGAAATGAACGCTCGGAACTCATATTTAATAATCCGTATCCCGGTGATGCTAATCGCAGAGATCCCAGAATATCTCCGTATTTCGGCGATTTCACCGGCTTTCCGCCGATGCTTATTCAGGTTGGTACGGATGAAATGCTGTACAGTGATTCCGAGATGGTTGCAGCTAAGGCGAAGTCCTGTGGAGTGAAAGTAAGATTCTCCAGATATAAGGGGATGTTTCATGTTTTTCAGCTGGCCGGAACCCTTATGGATGAATCCAAGAAAGCCTGGGCAGAGGTCAGAAGATTTCTGGATGAGGTGAGATATTAAAAGATAAAATAATAAGTGTTATTGTATACATCTTTGACCATTAATTGATAATAAATCTAATATATGATATTATTTTTTATAGCATAGTTTGTATATATTTGCTAAAGGAATCAATCATCCTTGTATGCAATATCAGTTATTTGTAGATTCGAGAGCTATATAGAGGAATTTATAACAAAAGGGTGGTAGTTTACCATCCTTTTGTTGCTTTAATTAAGGAAGATATTATGAAACGATTTTTAAAAAAAAGATGCATAAAGCAAGGTTTTATTCTACTTTTATGTTTGCTCTTTTTTTTGATGTTGGGTTGTGAAAAAACTGGTAAGGATGATACTTCAAAGATTGATAACGATGGGAATACCGATATACATACTCCGGGTGAACCCGTTCCATATGATGGAGATAAAGTTACACTAATGATATATATGAATGGTTCTGATCTCGAAAGTTCTTCTTCTGCAGCAACCAATGATCTGGAGGAAATAAAGAATAGTGGTATTAATTTTGATAAAGTAAACCTACTGGTTTATACGGGTGGATCTGAAAAATGGCATAATAATATTCCAAATGATAAGAACCTTCTTTTGCATCTTACTAGTAAGGGATATGCGGTTGAAGAATCGTATGAGTCGTTGTCTATGGGGGATTCGAAGAATCTCACACGTTTTCTTGATGTGGCTTGGGATAAATATCCTGCAGATGATTATTATCTGATTTTATGGGATCATGGTAATGGTCCTTTACTTGGATATGGAAGTGACAAAAATTATGATGGAGATAGTCTGACTCTTAATGAGCTTCATGATGCATTAGAAGCAAGCAAATTTTGTAAAGATAAAAAGCTTGGACTTATAGGGTTTGATGCATGTCTGATGGCGTCAGCTGAACTGACATCAGTTATAAGTGATTATGCTGATTACCTGGTTTCATCTCAGGAAGTTGAACCTAATTTTGGGTGGAATTATAGTTTCATCAGTGAGGTTGGCAATATTTCAACAAAGGATGTAGCTATAAAAATTGTAGATGATTATATGAACTATTGTAATCAATATTTCGCTAAAAATAAATTTTTTCAAAGTGATGTTACTATGTCGGTTACTGATCTATCTGAATCCGGAGAATTATCTGAAAAAATAAATAATTTGTTTACGAAGGCTTCTGATGATGTGAGTGGAGATTATAATGAGCTTGCTGTTGCGAGGGTAAAATCTCATTGCCTTGGAAGAGCAAGTACAGGTTCAGAGTATGATCTTGTGGATATAGAAAGCTTACTTAGTACAATGAAAGATAAATATCCGGAAGAATCAGATGCGCTTAGGGAAGCGTTAAACAAAACAATTATATATAGTGATTCTAATGTTTCAGATTGCTGTGGCCTTAGTTTATATTACCCTTATTATAACAAGAAGTACTATCAGAACACCTGGAAGGATCAGTATTCTTCTATGAATATTTTCCCGGGTTATGTATCTTACCTGGAAAGATATGGTCAGGTTTGGATGGGCACTGACATGAAGGAACTTTTTAAAGATAAGCTGATACCAAAGAATACTGATAATCCTTTTGTATTCACATTACAATTGAATGAAGCTCAGAAGAAAGCATATGCAGAAGGAAGATATTACATCTTAAGACGAATGGGAAAAGATATATATTCTCCGGTTTTTTGTTCGACTGATGTTGAGGAGAAGGATGGCCTGCTTTCTGCAGGTTTTGATGGAAATATTATATTTATTGAGAATGATAAGGGAGAAAAATGGATTCCTGCCTCAAGACTTTGGGATACGGTAAATGGTGTCTCAAATCTGACAATATTAGGCTCAGGATTTGAAGGAAGGTATGATTCTAAACAGGACATTATCTCTTGTGAGTATCAGCTTTCTGTTAATCAGGAAACTAAGGACGTTGTTGTAAAAGGGGTCTATTCCGCTGAAAATGACAATGATGAAAGTATGAGTTTTGGCAAGAAACAAATGATCAATCCAGAGGAATGGATTGAAGGCTTATTCAGTCTTGGAGTTCAGAAGTATTTTACAAGAGATAGTGAAGGTAGGATACCTTGTTTTTGGGATTGGCCTGATAAAAAAATCTACATGGCAAAACCATTTCCTATAGCAGATGGTATAAATTTTAAATACGATCAGATATTTGAAGATGGATATGAGTATTTTCTTATGTTTGATATTGAAGATATCCAGAATAATCATTATTCATCGGAATTACTTCCGATTACATTGGCAGAGAATAAGACAATCGATAATTTAGATGAATCCAACATAAGCTGGTCAAATGAAAACAACATAATATATGAAGATAATGGAGTGACAGTTTA
This sequence comes from uncultured Lachnospiraceae bacterium, assembly GCA_902782965.1. Taxonomy (GTDB): domain Bacteria; phylum Bacillota; class Clostridia; order Lachnospirales; family Lachnospiraceae; genus Eubacterium_Q. The sequence continues at coordinate 73 of CACZPG010000170.1, read as the reverse complement.
TTTGGAAATATGTAAGGATGCTTACAGCGGAAAAACAATTTATGGTATTCATGCACTTAACTCAAATGATTTC
>CACZPG010000169.1 GCA_902782965.1 uncultured Lachnospiraceae bacterium | reverse complement strand
TCTTATGAATACATACTGATTCGTCTGATATGTCTCTCATCATTAGAGAATGGTGTCTCAAGAAATGTATCTACAATCATCATTGCAAGGCCTGGACCAACTACGCGGGCTCCCATGCAGAGAATATTCGCATTATTGTGTTCTCTGGTTGCCTGTGCAGAGAAGGTGTCGTGACAGAGGGCTGCACGGATTCCTTCAACCTTGTTGGCTGCCATAGACATTCCGATTCCTGTACCACATACGAGGATACCAAGAGAAGATTTATCTTCATCAGCTGTTATCTTGTCAGTAACTTTCTTAGCATATACAGGATAGTCACAGGAAGCATTGGAGTCACAGCCCACATCTACTACCTCATATCCTTTATTCTTAAGATGATCAATGATTTCAAGTTTGAGTTCATATCCACCATGATCGGACCCGATTATTACCTTCATTACTTTTTCCTCCTTCACTTTACATATATTACTTTGTGACCGGCGGCTTTAAGAAGTCGGTTCATAATGGCTCCACCGAGTTCGCCGGTATCAAGACTTTCACTATATATTAGTTCTGCTTCGATTCTATCACATTCCCGGAGCGCTGCATAGAGTCTGGCTGCAACTGTTACACCTTCACCTATGCTGCCTACTGTTATTACAGAATCTTCAGGATAAAGGGAAGAGTGTTCTTCCGGGGCAAGGATAATAACCTTTTTACCCTGGGTGACTCCATTCTCATATAATTGATTGATGGCTTCGGCCACTGAAGATACCTGCTTCTCATTAGCTTCCGAATCTTCGGCTTCAACAATTGTCAGATCTCCGCTTGGAGCATAATGTGTATATTTCATTCCCGGTGCCTTAGGACGAATGTTCGGGTCAGGCTCTATCAATGTTTTATCAATGGCTACCTCTCCGATAACGGCTTCAAGCATTTTTCTGGTGATGAAACCGGGACGAAGTATTGTAGGTTTATCTTCAACAAGAGAGATGATGGTGGATTCGATACCGATACCTACCGGACCGCCATCTATTATAGCGTCGATTCTTCCGGTCATATCTTCAGAAACATGTTCGGCAGTAGTTGGAGATGGTCTGCCTGAGGTATTGGCAGAGGGAGCGGCTATCAGCACTCCGCTTTCTCTTATCAGCGCCAGCGCAGCCGGATGAGACGGCATTCTGATGGCTACGGTATTCAGTCCTCCGGTGGTTTCATCCGGAACTATATCCTTCTTCGGAAGTATTATGGTCAGTGGTCCCGGCCAGAAAGCTTCCATAAGAGAGACGGCAATATCCGGCACTTCCTTCGCAATATCATACACAGATGAAGTATCTGCAATATGAACGATCAGAGGATTATCCGAAGGTCTTCCCTTTGCTGCGTAGATTTTCCTGGAGGATTCCGGCGAGAGAGCATCTCCCCCCAGACCATAAACGGTTTCTGTTGGAAATGCTACCAGTCCGCCCTTTCGAAGAATATCTGCGGCTATCTGTATATCGTTGTTATCAGTTGTAAGAATTTGCGTATTCATAATATGTAGATTCCTCGTGGGAAATTTCAATCAGTCCTTGCTGGTGTTTCCTTTTAATACCAGATCCAGAATGTGATCGTGAGCCAGCAGTTCTTCCTTATCATCCAGCGGTTCCAGACTGAAGCTGCCATATTTACGTTTAAGAGTTGTCTCAATCAAATGATCTGCAAATGCCGGATTCTTGGGAAGTATAGGACCATGACTATAAGAACCATATACATTCTTATAATGAATTCCTTCTGTTCCGTCTTGTCCATTATTTCCGTATCCGCTCAGAATAGTTCCCAATGGAGCCACTCCGTCTCCCAGATAGGTTCGGCCGCTGTGGTTTTCGAAGCCAACAATATCGCTGCCACCGGCCTCCGGAGTACATCTGAAAGCATAGTTACCAATCATTCGTACATCTCCGCCGATTGTATGAAAATCAACAGCTCCCAGGAAATGCATTCTTTCGCCTTCCTTTGTCTCATAGTAGTGGCCCATCATCTGGTAGCCACCACATATACACAGAAAGGTTTTACCATCTTCAATGGCAGCCTTAATGGAATCTCCTTTTCCTGATTTAAGGTCATCAAGGAGAACCTCCTGTTCGAAGTCCTGTCCACCACCGATGAAGAACAGGTCATAATCTGAAAGATTGGCCTTCTCACCAAGCTTTACTTCGGAAACTTCACATTTAAGATCGCGCCACTCGGTTCTCTTCTTTAAACACAGTATATTGCCACGGTCGCCGTAGAGATTAAGGACTTCCGGATACAGATGGCATATTTTTAATATTGTATCGGACATATTGTTTTTCCTATCTTGAAAATTATAAAAATTTATAAATAATTATAACTGATCTATAACTAATTGTTATTTCTGATCTTTCCAGAATTCTTTCTTGCCTGTAACTGCGCTCAGCTCAGCTCGTAGCGAAAGCATGGACGTATAATTAGGAAGTATAAACACAGGCATCGAATGTGAGGTCATGGCATCTATAAGCTTACGACCGTCTTCAATCAGTTCAATATTCTTTGTATCTGCCCCTGCATACTTAAGACGTATCAGGATATCTCCGGCTCTGGTTCCGGATACATAGATTTTCTTACAATGAGGATCTGTAGCAACCTTCTCGTGATCAGCATCCCATATCCAGGAAATGTCATGACCGTCGGCAGTCTTGTCATTCAGACAGAATACTGCCACATAATCCTCACCAAGAGAGGACAGGTATGTTAGGGACTGGTTGCAGCCAGCAGGATTCTTAACCAGAATCATCTGAATATCTACATTATTGTAATTGAAAGATTCCATTCTTCCGAAGCTGGAGCTGACTGAAGCAAGGGAATCTATGATTTTGGTTTTCTTCCATCCCATGGCATCAAATGCTGCGATAGCTGCAATTGCATTATATACATTATATAGTGCCGGCAGACCGATATGAGCATTTATGCTTCTGGAGCGTTTTCCGTTTTCGCTCTGTTTATCAGGTGTTTTATTTCCCGATTTTCCGGAACTTACATCAGGCTTGAACTCAGTGAATTTAATGGAAATGTCACTGCCCTTTGAAGTAATTCTGATGTCTTCAACATTTAGACTTGGATTAACCCTTTTATATCCACACTTGGGGCAGTAGAAGCCTCCAAGGTGTGCATAAGTATGATAACCATATTTATATTCGGTTCCGCATTTGATGCAGTATTTAGCGTCAGAAAGACCGTCAGTTTCCTCTTTGGAAGCGGCAGTTTCACCAATACCATAATAATAAACAGGGTTCGGAACATCTGTTGCAAGGGAAGAAGTCAGGGAACAGTCGGCGTTCAGGCACAGGGTGGTTTTCGGAACCAGGCTGACACCTTTTCGGATTTCTTCTAATGTATGCATAACCTCGCCGTATCTGTCCAGCTGGTCACGAAACAGGTTAGTAACCACGATTACATCCGGTTTGATAAGAGGAACTACCTTTTTGAGAGCCCCCTCGTCACATTCAACGATGGCATATTTCTTCGTTGGATGACCACTCAGCGTTGAAAGTGCAGTGAATTCGGCCGTAATACCCGTCAGCAGATTGGCTCCGGAGATATTAGACAGTGGTTCAATGCCATTCTCCTGAAGTGCATTTCTGAGCATGCTGCAGGTGGTAGTCTTGCCATTGGTACCTGTTACTACTATTATATGCATTCCGCGAGAAACTACTTCAAGAATCTGCTTATCGAAAAGCATTGCGCTTCTTCCGGGAAGAGTGGTTCCGCCTCTGTGAAGAACTCTGAGACCGGATCTTGTAAGACGACAGGCGGCGACCGATAGAAATGTTTTGATAAAATTATGTTTTGACATTTATTTTTACCTAATAATTATTTTTATAGTCAGAAGGTGTCAAAAGGTACTTTTAACATCTACATTCTTTCATTATATATTTTCCATATTAATGAAAGAAACAACCAGAAAACAGATTAGCATAAAATAATACGAAATGCAATGAACCGTGAATTCATAATGGTTTATGTAAACTTCTGGTTGACATTAATAAGGGGAAGTGTTATCATATTTATCGTAACAGTTTTGTAACAATTTGGTTCTAAATGTAAAGAAAATGTAACAAACCACAAGATATTGTGGGTGAAATGACAGTAGGAGGTTACATAATGTATAAACCGACAAAGAGAGTGATGATGCTTGGAGTATCTTCCGCAGCTGCATTTTTTGCATTATGTGCAGGAATTGATGCAACAGCCGGACAAGTTTATGACTCATCTAATGTGGGAATCGCGAACAGAGTAGAAGAATATATTATAGAAGGAAATGATGCAGATCCGGTTGCAACACTAACAAATGGCATAGTTAAAGCATCGGATGTATTTAATCCCGGAAATAAAGAGGAAGCTGTAACAGAAGAGGCAGTAGCTGAGGAAGTAGTTAATAAGGCTTCTCTTACAGATGCTAAGGTATATCCACAGTTCCAGGACAGAGCTGTAGTAACAGCAGACAGCAAGGTAAATATCAGAACAGAAGCAAATACCGATTCAGAGGTTATCGGTGTTCTCGAAAGAGGTGGTGTCTGCCTTGTTAAAGAGATTGGAGACGAGTGGACCAAGATAGCATCTGGTACATGTGAAGGATATATTGCAAATATGTATCTTGCTTACGGTGATGATGCCGGTGAGTGGTCTGACAGCAATGGTATTTCTCGTACAGCTACAGTTAATACAGCAACCCTTAAGGTTCGTGAAGGCAAGGATGAGAACAGTGACTGTGTAACTCTTATTCCGGAAGGCGAAGAGTACTATGTATACAGTGTAAGCGGTGAATGGACAGAGGTTTGTGTAGATGATGATATCCGCGGATTCGTTAAGAGCGAATACGTAGATGTTAAATATGAGAATCCAAGAGCTGTTTCAGTAGAGGAACAGGCTGAGGCTGATAGAAAGGCTAAGGAAGAGGCAGATGCAGCATGGCTTGCATATCTTGCTGAACAGGAAGCTTTACAGCAGCAGGCGGCAGAACAGCAGGCAGCAGAACAGACACAGGTTGCAGATCAGACACAGCCAGCAGACGGAACAGTAGCAGATCAGCAGGTAGCAGCTCCGGCAGCTGAGCAGCCAGCAGCAGAACAGCCGGCAGCAGAACAGCCGGCGGCAGAACAGCCAGCAGCAGAACAGACAGCTCCTCAGCAGGAAGTTGCAACAGAGGCAGCTACTCAGGCTACTACTCAGCAGAAGGTAACAGCAGCACCAGCAGGTTCAACAGGAGTTGATCTTGTAAATTATGCACTTCAGTTCGTAGGAAACCCATATGTATGGGGAGGAACAAGTCTTACAAACGGAGCTGACTGTTCAGGATTTGTACTTAGTATATATGCTCAGTTTGGATATTCACTTCCACACTCAGCTGCAGCACAGTCAGGATATGGTGTTGAAGTTAGTCTTTCAGACCTTCAGCCAGGAGACCTTCTCTTCTATTCTAATGGAAGCGGAATCGGTCACGTAGCAATCTATGCAGGTGGTGGAATGGTTGTACATGCATCTAACAAGAGAGATGGTATCAAGACATCTAACTATAATTACAGAACACCTGTAAAGGCAGTTAGAATACTTGGACAGTAAATTGATATTAATGTCAAAAGTTATAAACGGGCAGGATTTTCAAAATCCTGCCCGTTTTGTGCAATATGCACAAAAGAATGCTCTTGAGGTTGACAATAATACACATAACATTACGTAAATCGATGTTGATAATCCACACTGCAAAGCCTTGATTAATGGGTTATTCACAAAGTTATCAACATTGTCAACATAAATTGAGTATACATAATCAGTGATTTATAACCTCTATAAAAAAAATTAATTTCGTGACTTCTAACAAACTTTCAAAAAATTGTTGATTTTTTCCCCTGCTAAAGTCTAAAATATTTTGCCACTTTCTACGCATATATGTTATAATCTTCTTACATATACTGAAGGGGGAAATCAGACGGAGTGATCCGGATATATTATTTGGGGACCGTTTATCCCCGATTTAGCGGTATATGTAAATACCAGCAAGAAGGAGAAGAAGCTTATGAATTATAACATTGCGGGAAAAAATATTGATCTGACAGAAGGTCTCAAACAGGCTGTATATGATAAGTTAGGGAGGTTAGAGAAATTCTTCGCAGAGGACGCAAATGCAAATATTACTCTCTCTGTTGAGAAGGAAAGACAGAAAATAGAAGTTACTATTCCGATGAAGGGACATATCATCAGAGCTGAGCAGGTTAGCGATGATATGTATGTATCAATAGATATGGTTGCCGAGACGATAGAGCGTCAGGTAGTCAGATATAAGAAGAAGATTATTGATCAGAGTCAGGATGCTGCATACTTCCAGAATCAGTTCCTTGAGGAAGAGGATTATGAGAGCGATGATGAGATTCAGATCATCAGAAGCAAGAGATTCCCTGTTAAACCTATGTATCCGGAAGATGCATGTGTACAGATGGAACTTCTTGGCCACAGCTTCTACGTATTCAGAAATGCAGAGACTGATGAAGTTAATGTAGTATACAAGAGAAAAGGAAATACTTACGGTTTAATAGAACCTGAGTACTAAAATACAGTGGTATCCATTGGATACTTTTACGAAAAAAGGATGTTTTCAGGCATTAAATGCTTGTTACATCCTTTTTTTGTTGTTAATATATAATAAGTTTTTTAGCTATTAGATTTCAAAGGAGAGGAAGAGAGAGGATGAAAAAAGAAGTCAAAAAAATATTAGCCATGCTACTGGCAGCATTGTTAGCAATAGGCATATTTCCAAATGGAGGAGCCCTAAATGTAAATGCTAGTAGCACACTACATTATATTCAGAGCTTTCAAGTATTAAGCGATTGGGAGTTCGATGGTTTAGATGCAGGGGCTGTACCATCGGCAACAGATATGAATCTTAGATTAGATACAAATAATTCTGCATTCGCTGGAGAGGCTGGTAATATAGCAAGTTACACCGGAAAATGGTATGAACATAATGGTAGTAATATTACCGAAGCAACAAAATTTGAAGCTGGTAAAAAATACTGTTATCATATTGACCTTACAGCTAAGCAAGGATCTGCTTTTGGTTCTATTTATGATTATTTATATGATTTGAGTGATAGCTTTGAATACCTGGTAAATGGTGACGAATGCCATACAGAAGGATATGATTGGACGGTATCTCATAATGATATGAGTGGTGAAAGTATAACTCTTATATCAAAGGACTTCACTGCAAGGGCAGTTAGTACACCAACCCCTACTCCGACCCCTACACCGATACCGGAACCTGTAAATACACTTCCTGAAGAACTTAAGAATGCAGCAGCTGCTTCAAATGGTTCAACACTTACTTATACCAAGACCGGAACAACAGCTTATAAAGTAGATTTATCATCTGATTCTACATTACAGTTAGTGACTCCAATGGGATCATACTATGATGATGCTCTTGAGATAGCTATATATAATTCAACTGGCGAAAAAATCCAGAGTTTCACACAGGACAGAAGAAATTCTGACAAAACAAATAAATATTCTTATGATTCAAATGTTCTTGCTCCCGGAACTTATTATATAACTATTACTGGAACTGATAACAAGAATACAGCAGATAAAACCATCAGCCTTACAATTAATGCAAAAGAGACAAATGCATCAGAAGCTGAGGCTGAAACAATTAATCTTCCATTTGATGGAAAGCCTACAGAACTTAAGTGGAATCAGGCTAAGTCAGGCAACGCCTGGGTTCGCCATTACTATAAGCTTGTTGTAGCAGAGAAAGCTTACTATACTATAGTAGGTTCAGCATTCTTTGGCGGAATCAATTTATATCAGAATTCATTTAATGATGCAGAGTCAATGCTTTCTTCAACTCTGATAGATCGCGATACAGAAATCCTTCTCGATAAGGGTGAGTATTATCTGGTTGTATATGGTAGGAAGCAGGGCGATACCAAGCTTACAATCAACAGTCGTGACTTTATAGATATCAAGTCTATAACAGGTACTGACTATTATGAAGTTTATAAAGGTGCTAAGGAAAAGATTACACTTACATTGGATCCTGCAGAAAATGAGTCAAGTATCAATTGGACAGAACCAACAGAGATGCAACTTTCTTTTGTATCAAATTATGATTATGACTCAAAAGAGCACTTACCGAAGAATGAAGCTTACATATATGCACATTCTCTTGGAAAATATACAAGTACAATAACAACCTCTGAGGGAGTTACAAAGACTATTTCATTTATGGTTAAGCCACATCCTACACAGGTTTCAAATGCTGAGGCAGTTACCAAGAATAAGAAGAAGGCAACTCTTACACTTGAATGGACTGGTGATGGAAATTACTACAAGATTTGGGAGAAGGGTCCAAAGGACAAGGCTTATAAGGTAGTAAAAGAGGTTGCAAGTACTCAGGAAACTACAAAGGTTACTTTAAATAAGAAGCCGGGACAGAACTTCAGCTATAAGATTGAGTCCTGCTACAAGATTGCAGGAGAGGTAGTCTGCAGCTCAACAGGAGATGCAGTAGCAGCATTTACAGCTCCTAACAAAGCACCAAAGATTAAGAGTCTTAAGCAGACAGGCAGTACAAAGTACACGAAGCCTTATACAAAGAGATACTGGGTTGATACAACCAGAACACGTCTTGGTCATTATGAGGTATATCATCTTGGAAATACCAGTGCAGCTACAGTAAAGGTTAACGTTGGAAAGATCAAAGGCTGCAAGACATACGAGACAGCTAAGAATAAACATTGTTCAGGAACAATTTCCGGAGGAAAGTTCGTCTATACATATAGCGGAAAGATTAAGTCTACATCAGAGAAGGTTAAGATCCGTGGAATATGGAAGAAGGGCAAATGTACAGCTTACGGTCCTTGGTCAAAGACAAAGTCTGTAAAGATAAAAGGAAATAAATAAGCTTAACTAAAGGCAGCGGAGGTTCATCCTCCGCTGTCAGTTTTTTCCTATTATAGAGAAAAATCTTGCCAATATATCATAGATAGTGCTATTATATGAAGATGTTTTAATGGATAAGTATAGTCTGAAGTCGGAACAGTCTCAAACTAACCCGGATTTGGACGTGATTTGGAGGAAATGTAATGTCACTTACTGACAAATTATTTGGTACTCACAGTGATCGTGAGTTGAAGAAGATTAAGCCTCTTGTAGATGGCATCCTCGCACTTGATGAGCAGATGCAGGCTCTTTCAGATGAAGAGCTGAGAGCCAGAACAGGAGTATTTAAGGAAAGGCTTGCTAATGGAGAGACATTGGATGATATCCTTGTTGATGCATTTGCAACCGTAAGAGAAGCAGCATACCGTGCAATTGGACTTAAGCCATTCCCTGTACAGATAATGGGTGGAATTATTCTTCACCAGGGACGTCTCGCCGAGATGCGTACAGGTGAAGGTAAAACACTTGTTTCTACTATGCCTGCTTATCTGAATGCCCTTGAAGGAAAGGGTGTACATATCGTAACAGTCAATGATTACCTGGCTAAGCGTGATGCTGAGTGGATGGGTAACGTGCACAGATTCCTGGGACTTACTGTAAGTGCCATCATGCATGACTTCTCTACAGAGGAGAGACAGGAAGCTTATAACTGTGACATTACCTACATTACAAATAATGAGCTTGGTTTCGATTATCTTCGTGATAACATGGCTGTTTATAAAGAGAGACTCGTTCAGAGAGGACTCCATTATGCAATCATCGATGAGATCGACTCAATCCTTATCGATGAGGCAAGAACTCCGCTTATTATTTCAGGACAGAGTGGTAAGTCTACAGAAATATATAAGATGTGCGATTATCTGGCACGTCGTATGCAGAGAGGTACTGCATCTACTGAGATCAGCAAGATGGATGCAATCATGGGTACCGAGATAGAGGAAGATGGAGATTACCTTGTAAATGAGAAGGATAAATTTATCGTATTCACCGAGCAGGGTGTTAAGGAGATAGAGCAGTTCTTCCATATAGAGAACCTGACAGATCCTGAGAATATTGAGATTCATCATACAATGCTTCAGGCAGTAAAGGCTCATGCCCTTATGCACCGTGATCAGGACTATGTTGTCAAGGATGATGAGGTTCTTATCGTTGATGAATTCACCGGACGTATTATGCCGGGACGTAGATTCAACGAAGGTCTTCATCAGGCTATTGAAGCTAAGGAAAATGTTAAGGTTAACAGAGAGAGTAAGACTCTGGCAACTATTACATTCCAGAACTTCTTCAATAAATACGACAAGAAGGCAGGTATGACAGGTACTGCCCAGACAGAGGAAGTTGAGTTCCGTGAGATCTACGGAATGGACGTTGTTGTAGTTCCTACAAACAAGCCGATAGCAAGAATAGATTATAACGATTCGATATTTAAGACCAAGAAGGAAAAGCTGGATGCCATCATCAACGCTGTAGTTGAGTCACATGAAAAGCAGCAGCCTGTACTTGTAGGTACAGTAAATATCGATTCATCAGAAGAAATCAGTAAGCTTCTTAAGAAGAGAGGCGTTAAGCATAACGTGCTGAATGCTAAGTATCATGAGCAGGAGGCTGAAATCGTTGCACAGGCAGGTCGTGCCGGAGCGGTTACCATCGCTACTAACATGGCAGGTCGTGGTACTGATATCACGCTTGGTGGAAATGTAAAACATATGATTCCGGATATTCTGAGGAGTCATCATATAAAGGAAGAACAGGCTACACCTGAACAGAGAGCTGATGCTGAGAAAGAAGCACAGGCAATAGTTGATAAGGAAGCAGAGGTTGTTAGAGCAGCCGGCGGACTTAAGGTTATCGGTACTGAGAGACATGAGTCCCGTCGTATTGATAATCAGCTCCGTGGACGTTCAGGACGTCAGGGAGATCCGGGTGAATCAAAGTTCTACCTGTCACTTGAAGATGATCTTATGAGACTCTTCGGTTCTGAAAGAGTTATGAAGGTTTATGATGCTCTTAAGATTCCTGAAGGAGAAGAGATAGAGCATAAGACAATAACTAACTTCGTTGAGAAGGCTCAGAAGAAGATCGAGTCCAACAACTTTGCCATAAGAAAGAACCTGTTAGAGTACGATCAGGTTAATAATGAGCAAAGAGAAGTAATCTATGCAGAGAGACGCAAGGTTCTTGATGGCGAGAATATGCATGATACCATCAAAGAGATGATCGAAGATACTGTAGATTACTATGTTGGAAGAGTATGTTCTTCAGAAATAGATCCTTCAGAATGGGATATGAAAGAGCTTAACGATATGCTCAAGCCTATTGTTCCATTTGAAAAGATAGAGCTTTCTGAAAATGAAAAGAATAAGGGTAATGCTGAAGGTCTTAAGAACAGACTTAAAGAAGAAGCCCTTGAAATGTATGAGAAACGCTGCGAAGAGGAATTCGAAAGCGAAGAGCAGGTTAGCGAAATAGAGCGAGTAATGCTGCTTAAGACTGTTGACAGGAAGTGGATGGACAACATCGACGACATGGAACAGCTTCGTCAGGGTATCGGACTGCAGGGATACGGTAACAGAGATCCGGTAGTTGAATACAAGATGGCAGGATATGAAATGTTCAATGACATGATTTCTTCTATTAAAGAAGAGATAACAAGAATCATGTTCCATGTAAGACTCCAGCCAAGAGAAGAAGTTAAGAGAGAGCAGGTTGCTAAAGAAACCGGAACAAATAAAGATGAGACTTTGAAGAAAGAGCCGACAAAGCGTAAAGCTAAGAAGATCGGACGTAATGATCCATGTCCTTGTGGCAGTGGACAGAAGTATAAGAATTGTTG